>JBOIDL010000060.1:0-19619 GCA_050740435.1 Gammaproteobacteria bacterium | reverse complement strand
GGGGATGCCAAGGTAGCGGGTACCTGGAGATCTCGGCTCTACGGGCTTCCTATGCGTTTGCTTTTTTTGACGAAGCAAAAAAACCCGGAGCTTCTGCCGCTGATCGCGGCAGACTGCGCTTGGGGTAGACTGAAGGAGAGGAACCGAGGATCAAGAATTGAGGCAGAATGCCTCACAGTGTTTAACCAAGCGGCAGATCTATCCACTTATCGAAGAGGAAAATCTGTCCGAACAACCCGAGCCACCTCATTCCATACCGCCCAAGCGCTCAAGTGTAATCATACGTCACGCTATGAGTGCCCGTTTCGGGCATCAGAAATGAAACCTGAACCCCGCCTGCACCAGCTGCGGCGTGCCGGGCACGATGCCGCGAGTGCGGTCCGCGATGTACTCGTTGTCGAAAAGGTTCTTCACCGCCGCAAAGATGTCCATATCGAGCGGCTTCACCCGACAGGTGGTTGCCAGGTTGACGATGGTGTAGTCCTCGATCTCGCCTGTCATGCCACTGGGATCGGGGGTCACGGAGTTGGGAAAGTCGCTGAACTGGGAGTCCACGAACACCGTCTCCAGATTGATGTCGAATCCACTGGGATGGGAGTAACCCACCGTAGCTGTGACCAGGTGCTCGGGGGCATACGGCACGCGTTTGCCATTGCCGGAACCCAGAAGTTCGCGCGTGACGGGATCGCAAAATGGAACACCCCGGGGGTCCCTACGGTTCGGAACCAGGCCATCCACAAAGGGACACACGAATGGAGACTCCTGGTCGGCGTCTCCGAGCCAAGTCCAAGCGATTTGCGCATAGAAATTATGGGGGGAGTTCAGCAGCTCGTGCAAATCCAGCCGCCCGAACAGCTCTGTGCCCTGGTAAAGGGCTTCGCCCTGCGCCAGCGGCAGATCGCCGCCTGCTACGCTGCCGACGACGGTGTTGCTGCTGAAATCGTTTCGAAACAATGTGGCGTCCAGTCGCACGCCTTTCCAGGGCTGGCTGCGCACCCCCATCTCGTAGTTCCAGCTCTTTTCGGGCTCCACTTCCACGCTATTCCCTTGATTGCTGATGGCGTCTTCCACACGGGGCGGGGCAAAGCCGCGATGGAAGCCAAAGAACAGCGTTGCGGCGTCGACCGGATTATATGTAATGCCGAAGGCCGGGAGCGGCTCGGTGACATCGCTTTCGCTCTGAGCCTCCGATCCCGGAAGCAGATTCCTGCGCTCAAAATCCACGCTCTCTACCCGCACCCCGGGGGTCACCGTCCAGCGACCCAGGATAAAGCGATTCTGGATGAAGCCCGCATAGGCGTCGGCGAAACGCTCGTTGTCCTCGCTCCGGGTTCCGCCGCGCGCCGTGGGTGAAGCGCCATTCTGTTGTACACGGAACTGCTCTTCGTAATGGGCTCGAAAGCCGAGATCCACCTCGCTCGGTATACCGAAGAAGCTATAGGCCGCATGCAGGCGCGGCTCGATCCCCCAGGTATAGTACTCGCGCAACCGCCCCTGTATCGAATTGCAGGCATCGAGGTCAACGGCAAGGCCGCCCTGCCTCGCCTCGCTGAAGGTCCGCCCATTGACCAGGGTCGCGTCGCATTGGGTGTCGGTGGTGCGGCTCGACTGCCGCCACCAGTCCCGATTAAAGTGAGACCAGTAGAAGCTCGTGGTAAGGCTCAGGTCATCGTTGAAGTAGAGCTCGTGGGTCGCGGAGGCCCCCCAACGGTCGGCGTCGAATTCATCGTTCTTGAAGGGGTTGTAACGGATGCCGAAGTTGCGCTTCTCGGCTTCGGTGATCCCGGTGTAGCCGACCTGGGAGTCTTCCCCAAAATAGTTGCCACGTAGGATCAGGGTATTTCTCTCGTTGATGTCGAACAGTCCCTTGAGGTTGACGTCGTTGATGTCGAAGTGGGTGTTGTCACGAGATCCCTCGCTCTGCCTGTGGATGTAATCCAGCAGCCCGCCAACTTTGTACCAAGTGCCGCCGTAGTTGGCGTGGACGTTGTAGTAGTCCCGGTTGCCACCGGTGAAGCCCAAGAAGCCTTGGGGCTTCAAGGGTGGGGTGGGGGTGATGTAATTGATGGTACCGCTGCTGGTCTGCGGTCCAAAGAGGATCTGCCCGGCGCCCTTCAAGACTTCGATGCGCTCGAAGCGATCCACAGGCGGGTGATAATAGCTGGCGTTATCGCCATAGGGCGCGTAGGAGAGCGGAAGGCCGTCTTCCAAGAGCAGGGTTTTGGTGGAACGGGTAGGATTCTGACCGCGGATACCGATGTTGGGCCGTATGCCGAGGCCCTCCTCGTCGCGGACATTGACGCCGGGTACCTTGCGCAGGGCCTCGTTTACAGTAAATACATGGCTCTTGTACAGAGTCTCCTGCGGGATGATAAAGCCTGAGCCCGGGATCTCCTTTAGCTGTTCTTCCGTTCCTATCACCTCTATGGTCGGTAGCTTTATCACCTTGCCGGATGGCAGGGCATTTTCCTCCGAGACCCCTTCAACCGCCTGTCTGCCTCGCACATCCATTCCATCGCCTTGTTGGGCAATAGCCAAGTTACCTGAGACCGAAGCGATGACCAACCAGGTCACAAGCACCAATACGGGTCCCAAAACCTGCACCGATCGTGTGAAGCATAGACGAAAGGGACCTTGCATTTTGATCCTCCATCTTAATCATAATGATAATACGACGCATTCAATATGCTAAAAAATATAATACCTGCCCTACCGCACCGGCTCTCGCATACTATCCGGGTGCGTCGCCACCGCCCGTAACCTGGTCCGCCCGGGCCTATGGTCGCGGGGATTTGACAGCCATCAAGCCACCTCTTGCAGGCACGAACCAAGCTGCCGGTCCTTGAGGTATTCTTCCGCGTAATCCACGCAGCAGCCGCAACTCGTACCAAGATGCAGCTTATCGCTAAGCTGTCTTATCGAATTCACGCCATTTTCGATGGCGCGTTCAATGTCTTGATCCTTGACCCCGTGACAGACACAAACAAGCATTGTCGCTTCCTCTTCAATTCAAGTCTGATGCTAATGTTATTACAAATGAGAAGCATTCGCAACCACTTTCGAAACAGCGGTCTTACACGAACGAACAACCATCTCTGCGCTACCTACTAGGATTACCGCTAGACCCTTCAGCAGCTAGCGCATCGACAAAAGATAGTTTTCGATCCCCAGTTTCTCAATCAATTCAAGCTGGGTTTCCAACCAATCTACGTGCTCTTCTTCTCCACGCAGTATTTCTTCCAAAAGAGATCTGGACACGAAATCCCGGCTCGATTCACACCACGGAATTGCTTCCCGCAGCAGGGCCATCGCGTTGTTCTCGAGTTTAAGGTCACAGGTCAGCATTTCCTTCACGTTCTCCCCGAGCATGAGTTTTCCTAGGTCCTGAAGGTTCGGCAGGCCCTCTAGGAAGAGGATCCGTTCGATCAAACGATCCGCATGTTTCATCTCGTCCAGGGATTCACGAAACTCGTACTCGTTAAGCTTGTGCAACCCCCAGTTCTTGAACATACGCGCATGCACAAAATACTGGTTGATCGAGGTAAGCTCGTTCTTCAAGACGTTATTGAGATAATCGATCAGTTTGCCGTCGCCTTTCATAGGTATCCTCACTTCGCGGGAACGGTTGCCACCGTCATTCATGCACTATACTGAGCACATCCCCCTGCATGTCAATGCGGCTCGGCCCTCAAGCCCATCGCGGGGCATGTTATTTTTTGAACCTATGATAGAGTTGCCATCGAAGCACGTGGGGCATTCGGATCGGCGCGCGACATTGGATTAATAACATTCGGCGGCAACATCGCGAACGACTCGGAAGCGAATGGAAAATCCCTTACTGACCGAGGCGGGTTTACCGCCGTTCAAACACATCGAGGTCGGTCACGTGGAACCGGCCATCGATACCGTGATTGCCGAGAATCGTGCGGCTCTCGCGTCGCTTCTAAAAAACGCGGCGTCACCGGACTGGGAACGAACGCTGCGGCCGGTAGAAGATTTTCAGGACAGGTTAAGCCGCGCCTGGGCGCCGGTACGGCATCTGCACGCGGTCGCCGACAACGATGATCTGCGCGCCGCTTTCAGCAATTGTCTGCCCAAGCTCAGCGACTACGCCACCGAGCTCGGCCAGCACGAAGGGCTTTATAACGCCTATAGGAGCGTGTGGACCAGCCCGGAATTTCCGCGGCTGCCGCGGGCCGAGCGCAAGATTATTGAGAACGCGTTGCGCGATTTTAAGCTCTCGGGCGTGGAGCTGAATGGCGAAAAGAAGGAGCGTTTCAGGGCCATCAAACAACGCCTAGCCCAGCTCGATGCGAGTTTTGAAGAGCATCTACTCGATGCGACCCACGGCTGGAAGAAACACCTCACCGATCCCGCCACGCTCCAAGGGCTGCCGCCATCGGCGCGTGATCTTGCCCAGCAACGAGCGGCGCGCGAGGGTCTTTCTGGATGGCTGCTGACGCTCGAACTCCCGCTTTACCTGCCCCTTTTGACCTTCGCGGACGACTGCGATTTACGCCACGAAGTCTATGCCGCCTACGTGACGCGCGCATCCGACCAAGGGCCGTTTGCCGGGCGCTGGGACAACTCGGAGATCATGGTAGAGATCCTGAACTTGCGCGCGGAGCTCGCGCTGCTGCTCGGCTATCAAAATTATGCGGAGTTCGCGCTGGTTCCGAGAATGGCCAAGAGCGCCGGCGAGGTGTTGGGCTTTCTGGAGGATCTCGGGGCGCGCGCGCGGCCGGTGGCCGAGCGCGAGCTGGCGGAGCTTCAAGACTTCGCGCAATCGCACTATGGCCGCGATGATGTGCACGCTTGCGACGTCGCCTACTATTCCGAAAAACTGAAACAGGAGCGCTTTTTGCCTTCGCAAGAAGATCTGCGCCTGTATTTCCCCGTGCCCCGGGTAGTGAACGGAATGTTCGCGATTGCCCAAGGTATTTACGGCCTCGAAATCCGGGCGCGCGCCGATGTCGAGACCTGGCATTCGGACGTAGATTTCTACGAGGTCTACGACCGCGGCGGCTCGTTGCGCGGCGGGTTTTATCTCGACCCCTATGCCCGCCCGCACAAACGCGGCGGGGCCTGGATGGACGAATGCATCGTGCGCAGACGTTCGCTGGCGGGCGTGCAAATGCCCGTCGCGTTCCTGACCTGTAACTTCGCTCCGCCGATTGGCGAGCACCCGGCCCTGTTAACCCATGACGACGTGAATACCCTGTTCCACGAGTTCGGGCATGCACTGCATCACCTGCTGACGTTGGTCGATTATCCCAGTGTCGCCGGGGTCAACGGCGTACCGTGGGATGCCGTGGAGTTGCCGAGTCAACTCATGGAAAACTGGTGTTGGGAACCGCAAGCACTGGATCTCATCAGCGGCCACCATGAGACAGGCGCGCCCATCGATGCGGCGCTTTATGAACGCATGCACGCGGCGAAAACCTTCCAAGCGGGTATGCAAATGGTGCGTCAGCTCGAATTCGCCTTGTTCGACTTCCGTCTGCACCTGACACCGGGCCCTTACAGCGCATCCGTGATTCAAGCAGTCTTGGACGGCGTGCGCGCGGAGATCGCCGTCGTTAAGCCGCCGCTTTTCAACCGTTTTCAGCACGGATTCTCGCATATCTTCTCCGGAGGCTATGCAGCCGGTTATTACAGCTACAAATGGGCGGAGGTGCTGGCCGCGGACGCCTTCGCGAAATTTCAAGAGGGCGGGGTCTTCGATGCCGGAACCGGGGAAGGATTCATGCAGACGTTCTTGGAGCAAGGCGGAACCCGCGAACCCATGGAAATGTTCGTCCAGTTTCGCGGGCGCGAACCTCAGATCGCTCCCCTCCTACGCCGCTGGGGCCTGGCGGCGTAAACTGATAGAGCAGCTATGCGACGCCTGCGCGCAACTTCCGTAGCGATCTTGCTTACCCTGGAAACCCCGCATCTAATCGCCGAGCAGGCCTATGTCATCGATCGGCTGCTCATCGGCATCCACAAGGACAAGGATCTCGAAAGCCAGATCATCAAGGTGTTGCCCACCGGGACCAGACTGGAAGTGCTGAAGCGGGAGGCCGGCCTGGCGCAAATAAAGGGACCCGAAGGGATCACCGGATGGGTCGATGCCGTCTATCTTATGCCGGAGCGTCCTGCCCGCGTGGTGGCGGACGCGCTGGACAAACAAAACAAGCAATTGGACGCGGAGGTCAAGAAATTAAAAGAGCGTCTGAAGCGTCTGCGGACCGCAAGCGCGGGTCCGGCCGTCCCGAATGCCTCGCGCGCGGAGGGGCCTGATCCGCAGGCGTACGAAACCGAAAAATTGCAGAAACAGAATGCGGCCCTCACCCGGTCGCTTGAGGAACAACGCCTGCGGATCGAGGAATTGCAAACGCGATTGGCGACACTCGCCGCTCCGAGCAGCGGCGCCACCCCCCCAAGCACCGTCGCCGCAAACGAACCCTTCATCGCGAAGTTTAAGTTGCACTTGATCTTCGCGGCCTTGGCCTTGGTCCTCGGCGCCGGATGGGGGTTTTATCTCGCGGACTACCTGCAACGGCGGCGCCACGGGGGTTTCCGCATTTAGCGCGGAAGGCTTGGAGAGCCGCGCCAACCGCAAGAACCCGTTGCGCTGATCACGCCTCAGTCGCTAAGATTGCATAGTTTTTTTATATTGATACTTTCATGAAACCCGACATTCATCCGGCATACAGTGAGATAACCGTCACCTGCAGTTGTGGCAATAGCTTCGCCACGCGCTCGACGGTCGGTAAAGACATCCATATCGACGTGTGCTCCGCCTGTCATCCGTTCTATACGGGCAAGCAGAGGCTCGTGGATACCGCGGGGCGTGTGGATCGATTCCGGCGCAAGTATAAGTTGCACTCTTAGTCTACGGTGCGGTGTCCACCGGGCATCTCGCTACCTCTCCTAGCGTTCGTCGCATCCTGCGGGATCGCTTGCTCGGCCCCGCAGGCCGGGCCGCTCCAGTGCGCGCCGGTTGGGATCGATGAGTATGCCGCAGTTCGTTACGTTATCGACGGCGACACCGTGGTGCTCGCGGACCGGCGCAAGGTCCGTCTCATCGGCATCAATGCACGGGAGATCGGGCGCGAGGGCCGTCCCTCTCAAGCGCTTGCGGAGCCTGCCCGCGGAGCGCTAAAACGCCTGCTCACGGGCCAATCCCGCGTTGGCCTAAAGTACGATCGGCAGCAGCGCGATAAGTTCGGGCGGCCTAAGCCACTTGTCGCTGCGCGATGGCACCAATGTCCAGGCATGGTTACTCGAGCGGGGCCTCGCCACGGCGTTGATTTTTCCACCCAACCTCGACTACGTGGAATGTTACCGCGACGCCGAAAGGGTGGCGCGGAAATCGAATCTCGGCCTGTGGAGGCTCGCGCGCTATAAACCCGTGGATGCCGGGCGCGTCGCGGGTTTATCCCGGGGCTATCGAGTCGTCACGGGTCGTATCAGCGGAGTCGGCGCCACACGCGCCTCCCAGTGGTTAAATTTCGGCCCGGCCTTCGCGGTTCGAATCCAGCGCACCGATCTCCATTATTTTAGGCGCTTAGATTTTCATCATTGGGTGGGAAAGCTCGTCAGCGTGCGCGGCTGGCTTTCGCGCCGCAACGGTAATACCTACATGCGTTTAAGACACCCCGCGCAACTAGATGCGACGCCGGGATGAAGACATAGATGGACGGTCAATTGACTTCGCCGATTAGCGGAAGAACTTCGCCAGCGTATCGGCCAAGCCGCCGTGCGGGCGTTGCGCCAGCGATTTAAGCGCCAGCAGCGTGTCGTTTTCTGGAGCGAATTGCAATCCAATCGCAACGTATCCTTTGGCCCGGTCGTAGTTGTTGTTGGCCAGCTCGCGTTCGGCGAGAACCGCGTAGCGGTCTCCGATCGCCAATAATCCCTTGCGCGCCGGCACGCTGCCGGGGTCGATCTCGAGCAAACGCGAGTAGTAATAATAAGCATTGTCTTGGGGAGGGTGGGTAAGGCGGTAATCGTCCAGGCTTTTTTTCGCGAGCCATGCGAGCGCCTTGACCACTTCCCCGCTGCCGGGATCGACGCTGGCGCTCGTTGCTACCGGACTCGCGGCGCGGGCGTCTCCCAGAAGCTTCCGATCAACATCGACCGCGAGGCTCTGTAGCGCGGGATCGCCGCGCGGACCCGCATCGCGATCGATGCGGGCCTGGGCGTAAAAAATACCGACGTACCCTGCCAGAGACAGGGCCAGCAGCGCCCCCAGCAAGTGGACCGAACGCCGCGAGGAGGTCTGCGCCGGTAGCTCGATGATTCGGGCCTTGTCGAGGGACAGCGTATGCTCGCCGGAGACATCGATATCGGGCGTGAGCTTCGCCTGGGTCGATGTCTTAATGATCCCGCCCTGCATCATGTGCCGCAAGTAATGCAACAGGCTGTCCGCGTCCCGAAACCGATCCTTGCGGTTCTTCGCCAGCATGAGGTTGATGAGGGGCTGAAATTGATCTAGACCGGAAGGCAAAAGCGGGATCGGCGCCCGCTTATGCTGCATGATCACATCTAGCACCGAGGCGGATTGGTAGGGTTTCACGCCCATCAGCATTTCATACAGGATCACGCCCAGGGCATAGATGTCGGCGCGGCCGTCGACGGCGCCAGGCTCCGCTTGTTCCGGAGCCATGTAGTTTGGGCTTCCGAGGAAGATACCGGCTTGCGTCAGGTCGAGGTCGGTCGTAAGTTGTTTCGCAATGCCAAAATCACTCAGCAAAGGCGTCCCGTCCTTTCGGAATAGAATATTCGCCGGCTTGACATCGCGATGAACGATGCCTTTTTTATGCGCAACGCTGAGCCCGCCGCCGACCGCAATCAAGATGTCGAGGGCGTCAAAAGGGGTTATGACCCCGCGCATGCGTTTGCGCAGGTCACCGCCCTCGACGTACTCCATCGACATATACGCGGCATCATCGCAAGCGCCGATGTCGTAAATTGTAATGACATGCGGGTGATTGAGCGAGGCGACGATGCGCGCTTCGTTGATAAAGCGCTCGAAATCCTGCGGGTTCTTGCGTCTATCGGTATGCAGCACCTTCAAGACGACCAATCGGCCCAACGAGTCCTGGCGCGCTAAATAGGCGGTCGCCATGCCGCCCGCGCCTATTTTCTGCTGGACCGTGTACCCCGTGATCTCCATATGCTCTAATTATATCAATGCTACGTGCGGCAACGTTGCTTCCGCTACGCTAGCGCAATTTAAAGGAGCGGTTTGTGGAACACTTTTCGCCTTAATTACGACAGTTGATTTAGGATTAGTCATCACTATCGTAAAAAAACGGCTTCAGGGACTCCTATGCTAGCGCAAACCAAGAAACATGCCATTCCTCGTCCCCAGACACGTTCGCTTATTACTAAGATTCTAGAGGAACGCAAGGACGTGTTGGTCCTACTCTGCAAGGTCTCGGGCTTGGCCTCGTTTCCAGCGAGTAAACCGTTGGGGGCCTTAATGCCCGAATTTTGTGAGCTACTGGTCGACTACATAGCATCAGCGCATTTCGGTCTTTATCAGCGCCTTTCCGTAGGCCGGGAACGGCGGCGGGCGGTGGTTGATCTGGCGATGCAGATCTACCCGGGCATTGACCGCACCACCCAGATTGCACTTGCGTTCAATGATAAGTACGGGGGGGCGACGCTTTCCGGCGATCTCACCGCCCTGCGCCGGGATCTCTCGCATCTCGGCGAAATCCTCGCCGGGCGGATCGATCTCGAGGACCGCTTGATCACCGCTATGCTGGGCGAGTCCATCGGGCCCGCCCGATCGGCCGCCTAGATCACTCGCAATCCCCTGGCTCGTCATGGGTGAGGGCAACGCGGATCTCGAGCAGAGGGACCTCGCTGTCTTATGGCACCCCTGTACCCAGATGAAGGATCACGAACGCCTCCCCGTGATCCCCATTCGACGCGGGCGCGGCGTCTGGCTGGAGGACTTCGACGGCCGGCGCTATCTCGACGCCATCAGCTCCTGGTGGGTCAATCTCTTCGGCCACAGCCATCCGCGCATCAATGCCGCAGTGAAAGCGCAAGTAGAGGAGCTCGAGCACGTGTTGCTGGCCGGGTTGACGCACGAACCGGCCGTCAGCTTGGCCGAACGGCTGGTCGCGATCACACCCGCGGGCTTGACGAAATGTTTTTTCGCCGACAACGGCTCGTGCGCCGTCGAGGTGGCGCTCAAAATGAGCTTTCATTATTGGCGCAATCGCGGCGAACTGCGCAAGACGCGCTTCATCTGCCTTGAGAATGCGTACCATGGCGAGACGCTCGGGGCGCTCTCCGTGTCCCAGATCCCCCTCTACCGTGACACTTATGCACCCTTGCTGAGGGATGCGATCGTGGCGCCCTCCCCGGATTGCTACCGGCGCGTGCCGGGCGAGACGTGGGCGGAATGCTCGCGGCGTGGATTTGAAGCGATGGCGGATCTCCTGGAACGTCACGCCGATGAGGTATGCGCGGTCATCGTCGAACCGCTGGTTCAATGCGCGGGCCAGATGCGCATGTACGATCCCGTATACTTAAGTCTAGTACGCGCGGCCTGCTCTCAGCGTCGCGTGCATCTGATCGCCGATGAGATCGCGGTCGGTTTCGGTCGCACCGGGACCCTTTTCGCTTGCGAGCAAGCCGCGATCGCGCCCGACTTCCTGTGCCTATCGAAAGGGCTGACGGGAGGCTACCTCCCCCTTGGCGCGGTGCTGACCACCGATGAGATTTACCGGGCGTTTTACGATGACTATGACACGCTTACCGCCTTCCTCCATTCGCACAGTTATACCGGCAATCCGCTCGCCTGCCGCGCCGCACTCGCCACGCTGTCGATTTTCGATGAGCAACCGGTGCTAGCGGGCAATCGTCAGCTCGCGCAAGCCATGGCCGCCGCGACGGCGCATTTCACGGACCATCCTCACGTCGCGGAAGTGCGCCAGACGGGCATGATCCTGGCCGTCGAAATCGTCCAGGACAAGGCGACTAAAACCCCCTACCCCTGGCAAGAACGGCGCGGTCTTCGGATCTACCGCCAGGCGCTCGCGCGCGGCGTGCTGCTGCGCCCCTTGGGAAACGTCGTCTATTTTATGCCGCCCTACGTCATCACCGAAGACGAGATCCGTCATTTAGCCGACGTGGCTTTGGAGGGCGTCAACCTCGCGACCTCCGATTGAGCATGCGTATCCCCCGCGTCTACGTCGAGGCGCCTCTTCGATGCGGCGCCACGCTCGCATTGCCGCGGGCCCGCGCGGAGCATCTGGCGCGCGTATTACGCCGCCAGGCGGGGGATGCCATCGTGCTGTTTAACGGCCAAGGGGGAGAATGGGAAGCCACGATCGGGTCGATCGGGCGCGCGCAGGCGGCCGTGATCATCGGCTCCCACCACGCAATCGAACGGGAGTCGCCCTTGCGCGTAACGCTGGCGCAGGGTCTAGCACGCGGCGAGCGCATGGACTATACGATCCAGAAAGCCGTCGAGCTCGGGGTCATGCACATCGTTCCCATCGCGGCGCGACGCTCGGTGGTGCAACTGGAAGAGGCGCGCGCCGAACGCCGCCTGGATCACTGGCGCAAAGTGATCCGGCAGGCGTGCGAACAGTGTGGGCGTAATCGCTTACCCGCGATCGAACCCGTGGTCGATTTGCCCACCTGGTTGGCGCGCGCGCCTTCGGGAATCAACGTGCTGCTTGCGACCCTAGGGGAGACCGCGCTGTCCGATCTTACTCTGACCGAACCGAGCCTCACGCTCTTGGCCGGACCCGAAGGGGGATGGAGCGAGGAGGAGGTGCACTCGGCGCGCCAGGCCGGGTTCTTTGGCTTGCGCCTGGGGCCGCGGATCTTGCGCACGGAGACGGCTGCGGTGGCCGCGCTCAGCGCCTTCAATAGCTTGTGGGGAGACCTGCGTTGATTAATTAGAACCACAATCGCTGTTCCATCCGGTGTGGTAGACTAACGGCTCCCGTTGCCGGGCTGCATTACACCCGGCACTAAGCCACCGCGTGAAACCCGACTCAATCAAAGACAGCCTCTGGATCTCGCGGTTTTCCGAACCGACCGACGCTTTCGTCCAACGCTTCACGGCCTCCGTTCCTTTCGATAAACGCCTCTACTGGCACGATATCGAGGGGTCCAAAGCGCATGCCCGCATGCTGGCTCGGATTGGGGTGCTGAGCGCCGCAGAATGTGATGCCATCGTCACCGGGCTCGACGCGATCCGCGACGCCATCGAGCGCGGGGAGATCGAGTGGTCGATCGCTCTCGAAGACGTGCATATGAACATCGAGGCGCGGCTCACGGAACGCATCGGGGAGGTGGGAAAGAAACTCCATACGGGACGTTCGCGCAATGATCAAGTGGCCACCGATCTCCGGCTCTATCTGCGCGCCGAGATCGACGCCATCATCGGCCAACTGCACCTGCTCATGGCCGCGCTCGTCGATCTCGCCGAACGTGAAGCCGCGACCATCCTGCCGGGCTACACGCACCTGCAAACGGCGCAACCCGTGACCTTCGGCCACCACATGCTGGCGTGGTTCGAGATGTTTTGCCGTGATCGCGACCGGCTGCGCGATTGCCGCCGACGCGTCAATGTTTTGCCCTTGGGCGCGGCCGCGCTCGCCGGCACGAGCTTTCCCATCGACCGCGAGTTCACCGCCCGGGCGCTCGGATTCGAGTGCATCGCCGAGAATTCTCTCGATGCCGTGAGTGATCGCGACTTCGCGATCGAGTTCGCGGCCTGCGCCGCGCTCATTCTCATGCACCTCTCCCGCTGTTCCGAGGAGATCGTCCTGTGGTCCTCGCAACCGTTCGACTTCATCGAGCTCGGCGACGCCTTCTGCACCGGTTCCTCCATCATGCCGCAGAAGAAAAACCCGGACGTGCCGGAGCTAGTGCGCGGGAAGACTGGACGCGTCTACGGTCATCTGATGGGGCTCTTGACGCTGATGAAATCGCAGCCCTTAGCTTACAATAAAGACAACCAGGAAGATAAAGAGCCCTTATTCGATATCATCGACACCGTCAAGGACTGTCTACGCGTCTACACGGATCTCGCGCCCGCCATCGTCATCAAGCCCGAGCGCATGCGCGAAGCCGCGCGCCGCGGGTATAGTACGGCCACCGATCTCGCGGACTACCTGGCGCGCAAAGGGGTGCCGTTCCGCGATGCGCATGCCGCGGTCGGCCACGCCGTCCGCTACGCCATCGCCGAGCGGAAAGACTTGGCCGAGCTGACACTCGCCGAATTGCGGCAATTTTCAACCAGCGTCGAGGACGACGCATTCACGGTATTGACCTTGGAAGGATCGGTGGCCGCGCGTAATCATTTCGGCGGCACGGCGCCCGAGCAGGTGCGCGCGGCCGTCCAACGGGCGCGCCAGCGTTTAACGGTTAAGGAAGGAAAGGCATGACTAAGCTTCTGAAGATCATCGTCGCGGTGTTCGGGTTCGTGGTCATTTTGATGGTCGCGGCCGCGATCATGATCCCCATGTTCGTAAACCCGAACGACTTCAAGGGCGAAATCATCGCACAGGTGGAGAAAACGACGGGTAGAAAACTCGAACTGGCGGGCGACATCGGACTCACGGTGTTCCCTTGGTTGGGCCTGGAACTCGGCGCGATCACGCTCGGCAATGCGCCCGGATTCGGCGAGCAGCCCTTTCTTAGATCCGAGCGCGTGCAGGTGCGGGTCAAGCTGCTGCCGTTGTTGCAAAAGCAGGTCGAGATGGACACCGTCGCGCTCGAGGGTCTGGAGCTGAATCTGGCGCGCGATAAATCGGGAAAGTCCAACTGGGACGATTTGCTTCAGAAGGGCGCGCCGGCACAAGCAACGCCCCCCGCCGAAGTCCCTGCGGCCGATAACGCACCGCAACCCTTCGCCGCCTTAGCCCTCGGCGGTGTCGATCTAAAAAACGGCCGCATTGCCTGGGATGACCGGCAACAGGGCGAGCGCTATGCGATTGAAGATCTGAACCTGGAAACCGGAGCGATCGCTCCGGGCGAGCCGGTGCCGCTTGAGGTCTCCTTGGCTTTCGATGCGCCCCCCCGAGGCCTCACGGGCAATCTTGCCTTGGAGGGTACGGTCGACTATGACCTTGAAGACCGGCGTTACGGGATTAAATCCTTGGATTTCACGGCCAGGCTTAAGGGTAAATCGGTGCCGGGCGGTGCGCTCGACCTCATGTTGACCGCTGATAACGTCAATGCCGATCTCAAGCAAAACGCGGCCACGGTGTCCGGGCTGGCGCTCGATGCCGGCGGGGCAAGCCTGAGCGGCGATATCCAGGTGCAGAATCTCACGTCGGATAAACTGGCCGCCACCTACGCGCTGCGCGCCAAGGGCGAAGAGCTTTCGGGATTAATCAAGGCTGCGGGCGAGGCATTCAACATCGCGGGGATCCCCAGGTCACTCACGGCACTCGGCATCGACATGGGAATGAGCGGCACCGCGGCCAAGGTCGCCGTCGAGCCACTCAAGCTCCAAGCCGCGCTGCAAGGAGCCGGCGCGAAGGGGCCGCTGAACCTCGATTTGCAGAGCGCGCGCGTGGACCTCGATCTCACCAGCAAAGCGGTTGCAGTCAAGGCTGGAGCGCTCAAGATCACCGGCGATGACGTCGTTCCGGTCTTAAAGGAGCTCGGTGTGAGCAACCCCGGCTTGGAGACCTTGGCGATCGGGCTCAACGTGGATACGGAATTCTCGGGCACGGGCACGAAGCTCACGCTCGC
Organism: Gammaproteobacteria bacterium; assembly: GCA_050740435.1. Classification (GTDB taxonomy): domain Bacteria; phylum Pseudomonadota; class Gammaproteobacteria; order JACCXJ01; family JACCXJ01; genus USCg-Taylor. The sequence continues at coordinate 4,892 of JBOIDL010000060.1, read as the reverse complement.
GCCCTTTAATGTCAAGGCCGCGCTTGCGGGCGCCGACGTGACGCTCGCGACGCGTGCCGAGATCGATCTCGACCAGCAGACCGCGGCGCTCAATGATCTTGTCCTGCAGGGTCTCGGCCTCGATCTCCGGGGTGCGGCACAGGCCGAGAACATTCAGAAGGATCCGAAGTTTGCCGGAACGCTTAAGCTCAAGCCTTTCGATGCGCGCCAGCTGCTCACACAATTGGATCAGGCCGTGCCCGAGACCACCGATCCGAAGGCATTAACGAACGTCGGCTTCGAGACCGCGCTCGCGGGATCGAAGAATAGCATTAACTTGAGCAATCTCGCGCTGCGGCTCGACGACAGCCGGATCAAAGGCACTATAAGCGTCGCCGATTTTTCGCAACCCGCCATCGGCTTCAATCTCGACGTGGACGGGATCGACGCCGATCGTTATTTGCCGCCTGAGAAAGCGGACAAGGCCGAGGGAGATGCCCAGAAGAGCGACAAGCCTAAATCCCGCGCTAAGAAACATCGCGGCGCTCGTGACGCGGCGAGCGCCACGGATGACAGAGTCTCCGTCGGCAGCACCGCGGGCGCGTTAAACCTCAAGGGCGTGCTCACCGTGGGCAAGCTCAAGATCGCAAACGCCACGCTGACCCAGCTTAGCGTGGCCGTTAACGCGAAGGATGGCGACATCAACTTGAACCCGATCGCGGCCGATCTCTACCAAGGCCAGTTCGCAGGGAGTGTCGGCCTCGATACCCGGGCGGCGAAACCGAAATTGAGCATGAATGAGTCTCTGACCGGCGTGCAGATCGAGCCGCTGCTCAAGGACCTCTCGGGTGAGGCCAAGATCGCCGGGACGGCGAATCTCAAGGCGCAGCTCAATGCGGCCGGAGCGAGTGCCGATGCAATCAAGCGCACGCTCTCGGGCAAGGCGGCGTTCCAGTTTCTGGACGGCGCCCTCATCGGCGTCAATCTCGGCCAACTGATGCGTAAGGCCCAAGCAGGCTTTGTAGGTAAAGTCGATGAAAACGCAAAAACGGACTTCAGCGAGATGGCGGGCACCTTGATTTTCGACCAGGGTGTCGTTCGCAATAAAGATCTGGTATTGAAATCCCCGTTGCTTCGGATCGCCGGAGAAGGGCAAGCGGATCTCGTGAGCGAACGCATCGACTATACGCTGAACACGACCCTATCCGCGACCGCCGAAGGGCAGGGCGGCAAGGATCTCACCGATATCAAGGGTATCACCATCCCGATCAAAGTGAGCGGCACCTTCGACGATCCTAGCTATGCCCCGGACGTGGCCGGTCTCGCTAAGGCCAAAGCGGAAAAGGCGTTGGAGAAAAACAAGGAAAAGATCACAGAGAAGCTCAAGGAGAAGTTGGGCGAGGACGCGGGTAGCGGGCTGGGTAAGACCTTAGGCGGCCTGCTCGGGGGCAAGAAGCCACGGACCGGCGATGCGGCCGATCAGAGCGGCGAGACCGCACCGGCGCCCGCCGAGAGGGCCCCCGCGCAGGATCAGGGCGACAAGGACGTACAAGAAAAGCTCAAGGATCTGCTCCGATTCTAAGAAAGCGGCGACACCCGGTGCGGCCTGCGGCGAATATCGCCTAGCTGTGGATAATTTCAGCCGACAGTTATTGCGTTGGTATCGCCTGCACGGCCGGGAGGATCTCCCGTGGCAGCGCCTGATATCACCTTATCGCGTATGGGTTTCCGAAGTCATGCTGCAGCAGACTCAAGTCCCTACCGTCATCCCTTTTTTCGAGCGGTTTACCATGCGCTTCCCTAACGTGAAGGGCCTTGCCGAGGCGCCGATCGATGAGGTCCTGCACTACTGGTCGGGGCTCGGCTACTACGCGCGGGCGCGGAACCTTCATCAAGCCGCGGGCATCGTGTTGGAACGCCATGCAGGCGAGGTTCCACGGGGCCTCGAAGATCTCATGCATTTGCCCGGCGTCGGCCGCTCGACGGCAGGCGCCATACTGTCGCTCGGGTTCGGCGAACGACAGCCGATACTCGACGGCAATGTCAAACGCGTCCTCGCGCGTTACCACGCCATCGGCGGATGGCCGGGTTCGCCTTCGGTCGAACGGGAGCTATGGACCCGCTCGGAACAGCATACGCCGGCGGCGCAAGTGTCCGAATATACGCAGGCGATCATGGACCTCGGTGCGACCCTTTGCACGCGGAGGGTTCCGCGCTGCAGCGCGTGTCCCCTACGCACGGGGTGTCAAGCATACCGGCTCGGACGCACTTCAGATTATCCCGAAGCGAAGCCCTGCAGGGTGTTGCCGAAACGCACGACTTGTTTCGTGATCGTGCAAAATGCCAAGGCGGAAATCTTGCTGGAACAACGGCCTCCGGCCGGGATCTGGGGTGGCCTATGGAGCTTCCCCGAATGCCCGCCGAGTACCGACCCAATTGACTGGTGTTGGCGCCACCTCGGTGTCGAGCCAACACAGATCCAAAGCGGGCGACCGTTCCGGCACACTTTCAGCCATTTCCACCTCGACATTCGTCCAGTGTATCTGCGGGTAGGGGATCTCCGGCCAGGGGTTAACGATCGCGGCGCGAAGCTCTGGTACAGCAAGGCGTCCTCGCGGCCTCTCGGCCTGGCGGCCCCCGCCATGAAAGTTCTGAAAACACTCAGTCAATGATCAGGTGTGCCTATGACACGCATCGTAACTTGCATTAAGCTCGGGAAGGAAGCCGAAGGATTGACCGCCGCACCGTATCCTGGGGATCTCGGCCGGCGCATCTTCGAGAACGTTTCCAAGGAGGCCTGGCAAATGTGGCTTAAGCACCAAACCATGCTCATCAACGAATACCGCTTGACGCCGCTCGACCCCAAGGCGCGCTCGTTTCTGGAACAAGAAATGGAAAGATTCTTTTTCGGTCAAGGCTCCGCAAAACCGGAAGGCTACGTGCCGCCTGTGTAACAGCAGCAGGGATCATCTCCTCCCCATCTCCTCCCCGGCCGTCCCTTGACGCGCGCCATCCCGCCCGTTCTAATAGCGCGTCCGAAAACACCTAGGCCAGGTAGCTCAGTCGGTAGAGCAGGGGACTGAAAATCCCTGTGTCGGCAGTTCGATTCTGTCCCTGGCCACCAATAAAAACAATAGCATGTGTGACATTATTCACTTACACGTGGTCCGCAATTTCCGCCTTGGTCCGCAATTGTCTAAACGAACTGCCTTAAATACTCTTACTTGGTGGGGTCTACCTTGTCCCCCAACCGCTCGCGAACGTAATGCTCCGTCATAACAATGGTCTTGTGACCGAGTTGTTTCTGGGCCGCGTGGATGTCTTGAGACTCTGCCTTGTCGGTACCGGCTTTAGCGCGTAGGTCGCGAAACTGGAACTTGACCCCCGCTTTGGCGCGCGCCTTATCGAAGCGGTGGCGTAAAGCATAGTAGGTGAGCGGCTGGCCGTTCTCCTTACATACAAGTACGAAGCTTCTCACCTTGTAACTACGCTTGCGTATCATGATTCGGTCGATGACCGTTGCAAGGTGGCCGGTGACCGCGATGCGCAGTTTCTTTCCCCGCTTACTCTGGCGGACATGTAACACCCCACCGCGAATGTCGGTCTCGGCCATATTCAAGGTGTCGGCTGGACGCTGTCCGGTGAGGTAAGCAAGATCAAGAGCATCGCGCAGCGCTTCGTCGGCCGCGTTCCATAGCGCTTGGTACTCATGGTCTTCGACGTAGATGTCGCGCCCGCTTTCCTTGTGTCCCTGGACGCCCTGACAAGGATTGGGCTTGTCGGTGTAACCCCACTCGCGCGCTTTGTTCCATATATGACTGAAAAGAGCCTTCTCGCGGTTTGCACGGACGGGCGCTTGCTTGCGCCAGTCTAGGTACTGGCGAATATGCACTGGCTGGATTTGCTCCAGGGGGGCAGGGGGATTATCAAAAAATTTGTATAGGCGCGAGATCTCCCGTAGGTTATCTTTTTGGGTCGCCGGGGACTTGGTGGGCACTACCTCGCGTAGGTAACGGTCAGCGACATAGCGAAAGGTGATGATCTCCAGGTGGCCAGGTTTGGCATCAGTCTCAAGCTCAGCCCACTTTTTTACTGCGATCGCGTAATCCGAACCGAGGGGAATCTCACGGCGGGGCCGCTTCCCTGTGTCGTAATAGTAGAAAACTCGCCCGCTCGACTTAATCCGTGCCCGCATTCGCGGGGGCAAATTGAGGTTCTTGTGAGGCCTTCTGCCCATGTCTTTGAACTATAATTTTCCTTACTGCTGAGTGCCAAACTCCGGTGTTTTTGTCCGAGTCTGTCTTTCGCCCCTCGACAGCCGCCCGGGTAACGACTGGTCGTCCGCAAGCGTTAACGTGAAAGGGAATGCCACTTTCCCGCAGCCAAGCCACTTGACACGACTTACGTCGCTTGCCAGTAAGCGTAGCAATCTCGTCCGCAGATAGGAAGATACTCATGGTCTTTTACTATCAGCAAATCATGCATTTCATAGTCGGCCGACGTAAGACGAGGTAGCATGAGGAACGGGAAGTTCACGTGATTAACCTACATAGGCGAAGGGACAAGAATTGTCTTGAGCTTGCTGCTCTGCTTCGGAACGAAACAATATTTTCCTTCGAACAGGTATACAAGTCCGCGCTGGCTATGTCAACATAGTATTGTACTAATGACTACAAGACAATACTACTACACAAGTTAGTGAACTTAGTTGACGTGGATATACCTGGGATACCCAAGCACATGAACGGATTTTTTTTAAGGCATCCGGGCTAATTCAGCCCCGGACAATCTAGGATTTCTTGGTGGCTACGCCGGATAGCGGCGAGGGTTGCGGTTGATCTCTGCGTCGATATTTCCGATGCTCCACGAGCGTAGCGACGATGCGTCCCACGTGGCTGGAATCAATAATGAAA
>JBOIDL010000059.1:0-19687 GCA_050740435.1 Gammaproteobacteria bacterium | reverse complement strand
GCGAAACGCTTCCAACCGGCGCCGATCTGCCGCGGCCAAACTCAACAGCGTCTGCTGCATCGTGTAACTCCATAACATGGACTCGCACCATAATAACGCTTCGTTATTTATGTGTCAGCATACTAGGACGGAACGCCGAACCTCAGCCGCGACTGTACAACCAAATCGCGGTCCTCATCGCCAACCAGCGAGGCACAGGCATGAGGAGTGTCGTCAATCTGGGCTCGACTCTTGGGCCGTTGCCCGTCGCCAGCCCTCGCTTGGAGAGGGATCCCAAGCTGCGCGGACTCTCACCCTACAAGATACGCCAAGCTTTCTTGGCGCGATAACGTGCAGTTGAGTTTGGGCCTGGATAATAGGCGGAATTGGAGGTGTTTGAGTTTGCCGGATGTGTTCAATCCACGTGGTACCGGGAGAGCAAGTCTCTGCCCTTGCGTGTCAGGTATCCATCCTCACTGATGTAGCCAAGATGGGTCGCCAGAGAAAATACTTCTCTGGGCATACCGGCGGGCAAATAGATAGTCCCGTCACCGAACCGGTGACTGAGGAGTCGTGCAAGCTCAGCTGGAGTCGGTTCCAACTGCCGCCGAGCGGTTAACGCGTTCATGCGATTCATTTCCAGTTCAATTTCCCTCGTCACGGTTTCTGTGTGCTGGTTGAGTTCCCAGCTACCCTCTATTACCCGAAAAGGGGGTAAAGGGTTTCACGGGTTCCGAACAAATAATTTCCCGTTGAAGGTTAAGCTCTCTAGATGTTGCATGTGTACGACAAAGTATATCAAAAATGTAGCGATGACACAACAACGGCCGGCGTGAATCCAGTGCTTTGTGTTTGTGAACCATGGGGGGTCTTCATCACAGCCGTTAGCTTATCCAAACCGTCTACAGCCGTATAAAGCGTTGGTTCTGCGCGCCGACCAATTCGGCTGGACCAAGGCCGACGCGCCTACCAGCTGATCGCGGCTGGTGGCACTACGATCGGTGGGATGATGAACAAGCCGCGTCCCGGCAGGCCGCAGTGGCTCTATTATTTGGCGACGAGGGTCGCGATCGAAGCCAACGGCGGCGCGGTGCTGCACGGGCTTTCGCAGATACGGGGCGGCCGCTGGATTGTGCAGGCGCAGGACCCGCAGGGACTATGTTCGCGCTCAGCGCCCAGGCGAACAGCGCGGGGCTGCCGGTGTGAACGGCGTCACCGCTTGCCTGTGGTTTGACGGCGCCGCCGAGGAGGCCGCGAACTTCTACGCGGCAACGATCCCCTCGTCGGTCGGCATGCGCGCCCCCGCTGACTTCTCCTCAGGCAAGAAAGGCGACGTGCTGACGGTCGAGTTTACGATCGCCGGCCGCCCTTTCCTGGGCCTCAATAGCGGTCCGCACTTCACCTTCAATGAGGCTGTCTCGTTCGTGATCCACTGCGCCGATCAGGCTGAGGTGGACCAGAGTTGTGGGACGCCCTCTCTGTGGCGCCCGAAGCCGAGCAGTGCGGTTGATGCAAGGACCGCTATGGCCTGTCGTGGCAGATCGTGCCCGACGTCGTCCCGCGCCTCCTCGCCGATCCCGACCCGGCGCGTGCCGGGCGTGCGATGCAGGCGATACTGGGATGAAAAAGCTCGGCATCACCGCGCTCGAGTGGGCGGCGGAAGGTACCTGGACATGACCCAGGCACCCCCTATGAACTCGCGGTCGAGCGCTGCATCGACGCGCCACCTACAACCGTAGGACCGAGCGACTTGAGCACTGGTGGGCGCCCAAGCCGCGGGCCACGCGTCATTGAGCAGGACCTGCGCCCCGGTGGCCGCTCCGCTATGGTGATGAGCGGGTCCCATGGCTAAAGTTCGGCGCTCGAGTGCGTGATTCTCGAGGTCGTCCCCCATGAACGGATCGTGTTCAACCAATGCCTTCACCGCAGGCTGGGTGCCGCAGACGGTGTTCATGGTCGGCATCGTCACCTTCGGGCCCGAGAGATCGGGTACACTCTACCGCGCCTGCGCGCGCCACTGGGACGAAGCGGCAATGAAAGCAGCACGAAGCCAGTGGGCGTAGGCCGCTTCTTCTATTATCCTGGCCATAAGATCAGATATATTCCCGAAGGCCTGGACTTCACCAGCGGTGAGATCCAGCGAAAAGCGAAACACTCACTAAACCCCATGTCCGACGCCATTTCCCGCCGCTTACCCCCAGAATTTATGCAACTGGAAGGTATAGGAAGTCTACTCCGGTGTCGGATCCACGGTTGCTTCGGCGCGTTGCGGAATGTGTTTGGTGGGGTTGCCCGCGCGCTATACTTAGCTTGTCAAACGATCCCGCGGCTAAAACCGACAAACGGAGCCGCGAACGGTAATTTTGGAGGTGGCCAATGCAAGAATATAAATCGGACAAGCTCGTCGTGCGTTACGATCCTAAAATATGTATTCACGCCGGAAACTGTGTCCGTGAGCTTCCGGCGGTATTCGACATCGCCAAGGAGCCATGGATCACTATCCACGGCGCGCCCACGGAAGAGATCGTGAACCAAGTCAAGCGCTGTCCTTCAGGGGCATTGAGCTACGAGATCCTGGATAAGGGCAAGTAAATCACCGCGCTTACACCGGTGGCACAAAAGCTGTGCAGACCCTACGGTTCCTGGGCCTCGCCGATCACGAGCGATCTCATCGTCACCAAGTCTATCGGACTCGGCGGTATCCAGTCCGACGGCCGGAATCTCTATTGGTACGAGATGCGGCCCGAGGAGGCCGGTCGCAATGCGATCGTGCGCTATGACCGGCAAGGGACCGTATCGGACCAGGTACCGGTGCCGTTCAATGCCCGTACGCGTGTTCACGAGTATGGCGGCGGAGCTTTCCTCGCGGCGGATGGGATCGTCTATTTTTCGAACTTCGAGGACCAACGCATCTATCGCGTCATGCCCGGTGTTCCAGCGCAGGCCCTGACGCCCGAAGGCGCGTTTCGCTATGCCGATGCCTCCCTCGATCGGATAAGGCAACGCCTGATCTGCGTGCGCGAGGATCATTCCGATCCCGGCCGGGAACCCATCAATACCGTGGTCTCCCTATCGCTTGCTGGGGACGGAGACGCGCTGGTATTGGTGGGTGGCGCGGATTTCTATTCCAACCCCCGACTGAGCCCCGATGGCCGGCGCATCTGTTGGCTCTGTTGGTATCACCCGAACATGCCTTGGGACGGGACCGAGCTCTGGGTTTCAAACATGCGAGATGATGGCTCCTTGGGCGATGCGCGGCGCATCGCGGGCGGTTCCAAGGAGTCGATCTTCCAGCCCGAGTGGTCCCAGGACAGCCGCAGCCTTTTTTTCGTCTCCGATCGGAGCGGGTGGTGGAACCTTCATTGTTGGACCGATCTCGAGATCAAGGCGCTGGCGCCGATGGAAGCGGAATTCGGCCTTCCCCAGTGGGTGTTCGGCGAGAGCACCTATGCGCCTCTGTCGCCTCACGAGCTCGCTTGCACGTATATACAAGGCGGATCCAGCCACTTCGCTCACCTCAATGTGGACTCGGGAAAGTTGCGCGCAGTCGAGTTACCCTATACCGCCATCGGTTCGCTGCGCTCACACGGGCGCGAGATAGCGTTTATCGGCGCCTCGCCCACGGAGTTTCCTTGCGTCGTCACGCTTGACCTGGCTTCGGGTAGCACACGCGTTCTGAAGCGCTCCAGTGATCTCGATCTCGACCCCGGCTATGTTTCGGCCGGCGAGCCGATCGAGTTTCCGGTCGAGGGCGGCCGTAGCGCACACGGATTTTTCTATGCGCCCGTGAATAGGGACTTCACGGCCCCGGCGGACCGGCTCCCGCCACTCCTCGTGACTAGCCACGGTGGGCCCACGGCCGCGACCAACAACGGCTTGAAGCTCACGACACAATTCTTCACCAGCCGGGGATTCGCGGTCCTGGATGTCAATTATGGGGGCAGCACCGGGTTTGGCCGCGCCTATCGCGAACGGCTCTACGGTCAGTGGGGGATCGTCGATGTCCAGGATTGCATGCATGGCGCGCTGCATCTGGTCCGCCAAGGCAAGGTCGATCCCAAACGGCTGGCCATTCGCGGCGGTAGCGCCGGGGGTTTCACGACGCTCGCCGCACTCACCTTTCACGCTGTGTTTACCGCCGGGGCGAGCCACTATGGCGTCAGCGATCTCGAAGCCTTGGCCCGCGATACGCACAAGTTCGAATCGCGTTATCTCGACCAACTCATCGGCGCTTACCCGGCGCGCGCCGATCTGTACCGCGCACGCTCACCGATCCACGCCGTGGACGGTCTGTCTTGTCCGGTGATCTTTTTCCAGGGCTTGGAGGACAAGGTGGTGCCGCCGAACCAAGCAGAGAGGATGGTCGCCGCCTTGAGGAGTAAAGGATTGCCGGTCGCCTATGTCGCTTACGAGGGCGAACAGCATGGCTTTCGCCAGGCTAAGAACATCAAACGCACCTTGGACGCCGAGCTTTATTTCTACTCGCGCGTCTACGGGTTCGATCTCGCGCAGCCCGTCGAGCCGGTGATAATAGAGAACTTAGCGCTTTGATCCTGCTTGGCGTGCTTGGGCGGCGTGCCGAGTCAGCGCCCAGGTGACATGTTCGCGGACCAGCGCCGAGGGATGCGCTCGCCTTTGCTCCAGGGCCGCGGCGGCCTCGGGTGAGACGGGCGCATTGCCCAAGGCCACGGCGATGTTGCGTAGCCACCCTTCATAACCCACACGCCGGATCGCGGAACCTTCGGTGTTTTTAAGAAACGCCTCCTCGGTCCAGTTAAATAAAGCGATGAGATCGGGCGCATCCAATCCATGACGGGGTTTGAAATCGGTCTCGCGGCTCAAGCGCGCGAAGCGGTTCCAAGGGCAGACCAGTTGGCAGTCGTCGCAACCGAAGATGCGGTTGCCGATCAAGGGCCGCAGCGGTTCCGGGATCGGACCGCGAAGCTCGATCGTGAGATAGGAAATACAGCGCCGGGCATCGAGCCGATAAGGCGCGAGGATCGCTTGGGTGGGGCAGATTTCGATACACGCGCTGCAGCGGCCGCAATGTTTCGCGGCGTGAGGAGGATCGGTCGGCAGCGGCAGATCGGTATAGATCTCACCGAGAAAAAACCAGGAACCGGCCTGGCGATTAATCAGGTTCGTGTGCTTGCCGATCCAGCCGAGACCGCCGTTGCGCGCCAAGGCCTTTTCCAGGACCGGGGCGCTGTCGGAGAACACGCGATAGCCGCAGGGCCCGGCGCGCGCGGCGATGCGATCGGCCAGGCGCCGCAACCGTTGCCGGAGCACGCGGTGGTAATCACGGCCCAGGGCATAGCGGGCGATGTAGCCTAAGCGGGGGTTGTCGAGTACGGTTTGCGCTGAAGCGGCGCCCGGCGGTAGATAGTCCAAGCGTGCCGAGATCACCCGCTGTGTCCCCGGAACCAGCTCATCCGGGCGGCTTCTTTTTGTGCCGTGCCGCGCCATGTAGCGCATCTCGCCGTGATAACCCGCGGCCAGCCAGTCGCGGAGCCGGCGCTCGTCGTCGCCGAGATCGACCCCGCTGATGCCGATCTGCTGAAAGCCGAGATCTCGGCCCCAAGCTTTGATTTCCATTGCTAAGCGCGCGTAGTCCAAGGCGCTAACCCTCGCCGAATAGGCGCTCAAACCGCTCCCGCGTCTCCCTGCTCGCGAAGCTCGCGAAGCGCTCCGTGAACGACCCGCGTATCTTAAGCTCGTCCTGCGACAGCAGTACGTCCAGCGCCTGCGCGGCCATAAGGGCCGCCGGCGGGAGGCCGCGGGCCGTCTCGGCTCGGGGCAACCACTCCCTCAGTAAACGCCGCTCGACATTCAAATCCACGAGTCTCCCTAGCACGTCTTGCAGTTCCTTGAGCAGTTTGAGCATATCCCGAACCTCCTCATCGGGGTAGAGATCCCGAAACGATTCGATCAGGTAGCGTAATTTCTTACCACTCTTGCGCAGTTCGTGCAGGGTTGCGCCGGTCGCGCCGTCCCCCGCATGGCGCCCTCCAGCCAGCGCCTTACGATAGCGTTTGCGAATGACACGGCTCGCGAGCGCCGCGATCGGTTCGTTGCCGCGAGGGGTCCGGCAGGCGTGCGCCGACCGTTCGCCGAGAAACGCGCCGTAAGCGCGTTTGAAACCAGCGTAACGCCGGGCCCCACAGGTTCTCACGAGCCGCTGCTGCTCGATCTTCTGGGCCTCATGGAGCACGGCCTCTAAAGGCGCGAGTCCTTCATTCAGGGCCTCCGGGATCATGTGTCTGAACTCAGGCATTTTTTCCAGAAGGACATCGAGATCGCGCGCCGCGCCGGTTCGCCCCGCAAGCCACGCGAGAACATCGCGGAAACGCTGGTAGGGGCGCTCGGGAAACACACCGCGCGTCTGGTTCAAGACGGAACGCGAAGTGCGGATCGCGACGCGGAAGTCGTGCAGCGCCTCGGGACCCGCGCCGGCTAGCAGGCCGCGTTCGTGCCGGTTCATGATTGTGTAGTGCGCGCCGAGTACCTGGGCCACGGCGAGGTCCGCGCGCATTTGAGGATCAAGAGGCGCCATCATGGCTAAAATCCCCGTGCTTCGCGGACGCGCTCATAGGCGGCGCGGATCTCGCGTGTTTTTTGCGTCGCGAGCTTGATCATCTCTTCGGGCAACCCCTTCGCCACGAGCTTATCCGGGTGATGTTGGCTCATGAGCCGGCGATAGGCTTTTTTGACTTCATCATTGGTTGCGGTCGCCGTCAGGTTCAGGATCGCGTAGGCATCGTCCACGCTGTACTCTTCCCGCGCTTCCCGCGGGGCATCGGCGCGCGAACGCCACCTGTGGCCGGCTTCTGCGCGCGCCATCGCTTCCAGACGCTGGTATTCCAGGCGCGAGAATCCGAGCCGGTCGGACACATACAACAGGAGCCGGTGCTCGGCGGGATCGAGGTGAGCGTCCGCCCATGCCGCCGCGAGCTGGATCTCGAGGAACATGCGCATGAGGCTGTGCCGGTTGCGGATTTCGTGGCGAAGCTGAGCCAAGACCGCATCCAGGGGGAAGTCGTGGGACTTGCCTTCACTGAATAAGTGCATCGCAGTCTGCATCTGATCCGGGGACAGATCCATCCGCGCCATCACGCTGCGCGCCAGGTTGATCTCGCGATCCGTGATCCGTCCGTCGGCCTTGCAGATATGCCCCATCACCGCGAAAGTCGCGGTATAGAAGGCCGTCTGGACGCTCTCGCGGGCGTCGGTAGCGCTGGGGCGCGCGCCCTCGAAGGGCCGCGCGAGGCCTTCATCCACATTGTGCCCGAGCGCCGCCCCGAGCATGGCCCCAAGGGGCCCGCCCAGCATGTAGCCGAAGGCGCCGCCGATAATTTTGCCCCACCATGCCATAGCGCCCCATTGTACCAATTCCGTTCGCCGCGGTTCGGGGTCGATTCGGATTACGCCGACTGAATGATTCCGGGTAAACTATGGGCGGTTCACGCCGAAGCCGCCGGTTTGCGATAACGTCTGAACTGCGTAAATCCGGTACAAGGGCACCATGATCAACTTCATTCAAGACTGGTATCGCAGAAATTTCTCCGATCCCCAGGCGGCGCTGCTGGCGGTGTTCATGGCGGTGACCTTCAGCGTCATCCTCGTCATGGGCGACATGTTGGCGCCGTTCCTGGCCGCGATCATTATCGCCTACCTCTTGGAAGGGCCGGTGCAGTATCTGCAAAAGGCGTGGGGCTCGCGCATCATTGCCGTCGTGGTGGTGTTTCTCCTGTTCATGACCGTCCTGCTGTTCCTGGTCTTGGGGCTTATTCCTCTCCTCTACCACCAGGTCGCGGAATATTTTCAGGAGCTTCCAAATCTCATCAACGACGGGCGCAAGACCTTGCTGACTTTGCCCGAGTCCTATCCGGCTTTCGTGTCCGTCGAGCAGGTGGAAGAGCTGATGACGATGATGCGGCGGAGCATCGCCGCGTTTGGTGAAAGCGTTCTGTCCGTCTCCCTGGCGTCCATCCCCACCCTCATCATCGCCCTGGTATATTTGATCGTGGGGCCTCTGCTCGTGTTCTTCTTACTCAAGGACAAAGCCCTCATTCTCGCCTGGGCGCGGGATTTCCTGCCGCAGGATCGCAGGCTCTTGCTCAAGGTCTGGGGCGAGATGGATGATCAGATCGGCAATTACGTGCGCGGCAAGATCAACGAGATCCTGATCGTTGGTGTCGTCACCTACGTCATTTTCGCGCTCATGGGCTTGTCGTACGCTGCGCTGCTCGCGGTGCTCGTCGGGGTGTCGGTGATCATCCCCTACATCGGCGCCGTGGCAGTGACCTTCCCGGTGGCCTTCGCCGGCTACGGTCAATGGGGCTGGGGGCCGGATTTCGCCTGGTTCATGGTCGCCTATACCCTCATCCAGGGCTTGGACGGCAATCTGCTCGTCCCGCTGTTATTCTCGGAAGCCGTGAATCTCCATCCAGTGGCGATCATCCTTGCCGTGCTGGTGTTCGGCGGGTTCTGGGGGTTTTGGGGGGTGTTCTTCGCGATCCCGCTCGCGACGCTGGTCAAGGCATTGCTCAATGCCTGGCCGAAACCGCCCGGCGAGGCGCCCGTTCAACTCCCGGAAATGCGCCAGCAGGCGCGCTAGCATCCTTAGGTCCTGACCCACCACGTCGCCCGCACGCTGCGGGCGACGTCCTCAATCCTCTTTTCTTCAAGACTTAGAGCTGCGGCTTCTCCGCACCGCTGTCTTTCATGATGCTTCTCTTCGCCGCCTCGAACCAAGAATCGATCGTGGTTACCATCGGCATAAGCTTGGCATAAAATTTAGCGCCTAGATAGAGACCTAGGACGATACCTAGAATCAGCCAGACCATAGCACACCTCCTCTAAATTATCGTTATCAATAAGCGGTTAGTCGTGCGCCTATAAATATAGCAGCCTTGCCTGCGGGTTGGATACTTGGGCATCGCTTCGATGGGCGCCAGTCCCGTCGCCCCTGCGCGCGACGCTCACGCTACGACTACCAAGCATAGCATAGCCGCAAGCTTCTGATCGGACAATCGTATTACTTCACGAGCCCGACTGGACAACTTACCCCGGTGCCGCCCAGGCCGCAATAACCCCGTGGATTTTTCGCCAGGTATTGCTGATGGTAATCCTCGGCATAATAAAATTCGGGCGCGGGCAGGATGTCGGTAGTAATCCTCCCGAAACCCGCTGGGGTCAGAAGCGCTTGGTAAGCGGTTTTGCTCATCCGCGCCGCCGGGGCCTGCGCAGGCTCGTAGTAAAAAATCACCGAGCGGTATTGCGTCCCCACATCATTGCCTTGACGCATGCCTTGGGTCGGATCGTGTGATTCCCAAAAGAGCCCGAGCAAGGCTTCGTAGCTTACGGCCTTGGGGTCGAAGACGACGAGCACCACTTCGGCGTGTCCGGTCATCCCGCTACACACCTCCTCGTACGTCGGATTTGGCGTGGATCCGCCGGCGTAGCCCACCGCCGTCGAGAAGACACCGCCCGTCTGCCAATATTTTCGTTCCGCGCCCCAAAAGCATCCGAGTCCGAACAAAGCCCGCTCCAGCCCCGCCGGGAAAGGCGGTTGCAGCGGGCGCCCGTTCACGAAATGAGTGGCCGCGACGGCCATTCTCGCCGCGCGTCCTGGCAGCGCCTCGCGGGGATGGGGGATGGTCGTGTGCCGGCCGAACATATCCTATATGCGCAAATTCGCCTTTGATGCGCGTCTCATTATAATTGGCCGTTCAATCAGTCTCGTGAATTGCGTCATGCCTCAATACGTTTATACCATGAATCGCGTCGGCAAGGTGGTTCCCCCCAAGCGGGTGATTCTACGCGACATCTCCTTATGTTTCTTCCCGGGCGCGAAGATCGGCGTGCTGGGACTCAACGGGGCCGGAAAATCGTCCCTATTGCGCATCATGGCCGGCATGGATAAGGACTATGACGGCGAAGCGATCCCGCAACCGGGGATCGCCATCGGTTTCCTTTCCCAGGAACCGCGGCTCGATCCCGGGAAGGATGTCCGCGGTAACGTGGAAGAGGCCATTGCAGCGAGCAAGGCGCTCCTCGACCGTTTCAATGCAATCTCGATGCGTTTCGCCGAGCCGATGAGCGATGAGGAGATGAGCGGGCTGCTCGAAGAGCAGGCCACGCTGCAAGAAGCGATCGACACGGCCGGCGCCTGGGATCTCGAACGCACGCTTGAGATCGCCGCCGACGCGCTCAGGCTGCCGCCCTGGGACGCCGACGTGACTAAGCTCTCCGGCGGGGAACGGCGCCGCGTCGCGCTTTGCCGATTGCTGCTCTCGCATCCCGACATGCTGCTCCTGGATGAGCCCACCAACCATTTGGATGCCGAGTCCGTAGCCTGGCTCGAACGCTACCTTGCCGGCTATCCGGGAACGGTGATCGCGGTGACCCATGACCGTTATTTTCTGGACAATGTCGCCGGCTGGATCTTGGAGCTGGACCGGGGTTACGGGATCCCCTGGCAAGGGAATTATTCCTCGTGGCTGGAACAGAAACAGCAACGCCTCGAACGCGAAGAGAAACAAGCGGAGGGCCGCCGCAAGGCCATGCTGCTCGAGCTCGAATGGGTGCGCACCAACCCGCAAGGACGGCACGCGAAAAGCAAGGCGCGCCTGCAACGTTTTCAGGAGCTTGCCTCACAGGACTATCAGCGCCGCAACGAGACCAACGAGATCTATATTCCGCCGGGTCCGCGGCTCGGGGATTTAGTGATCGAGTTCTCGCATTTGCGCAAGGCCTACGGGGATCGGCTGCTCATCGATGATCTGAGCTTTAGGTTGCCTCCCGGAGGCATCGTCGGCGTCATCGGCCCGAATGGCGCCGGCAAGACGACCTTGTTCAGGCTGCTCACCGGGCGGGAAACGTTCGATGCGGGCGAGATCCGCACGGGTGAATCCGTGGTGCTCGCCTGTGTCGACCAGAGCCGCGATGCGTTGGCTGCCGAAAAAACCGTGTGGGAGGAGATCTCCGATGGGCAAGACGTACTTCGCGTGGGTAGCTACGAGTGTCAATCGCGATCGTACGTGGCCAGGTTCAATTTTAAGGGGGCGGATCAGCAAAAGCGGGTCGGAACGCTCTCCGGGGGAGAACGCAATCGCGTCCATCTCGCCAAAGTCCTGCGCCAGGGCGCGAATGTGTTACTCCTCGACGAACCGACCAACGATCTCGATGTCGAGACGCTCCGGGCCCTAGAGCAGGCGTTGCTGAATTTCCCCGGCTGCGCGGTGGTGATCTCGCACGATCGTTGGTTCTTGGACCGCGTGGCCACGCATATCCTGGCCTTCGAGGGCGACAGCCAGGTGCTGTGGTTCGAAGGCAATTATGCCGATTATGAAGCGGCGCGGCATCGCCGGCTCGGCAGCGATGCGGATCAGCCCCGTCGCGTTCATTATAAACCCCTCAGAGGTTGTGAATAAATCTACTGCGCATCCCGATCGCTGCGTCGCGTGCTCGCTCGCTCCTCGCCTATCGAGTTGATATGTCTCGTCGGTCGCTCCGCGGCTCCTTGCGCTCGGGACTGCTCGCTACGACTTCTTCACAACCCCTCAAAGCGTAGACCCCGGCGGATTCAGATCCCCAGCGCCCGGATCTGGGCGACGATCTGTTCGTGAAACCGCGGCGCGGCGCAAACGATGCCGCGGTTGGCCGTGAGGCCCGTCCCTTGCGAGAAGTCGAGAAGCTTGTTGTCGATGTCGGTGACGATTACGCCGGCCTCGACCGCGATTAACATCCCCGCAGCATGGTCCCAGATGTTTTCAACGTAATCGCCACGCGTCGGCAAGCGCAGATAGGCATCGGCTTGTCCCCGGGCGACGACACCATATTTGCACTGGCTATCGAGCCGCGCGGCTGCGCCCCCGCCGCCGAGCGCGGCGATCACGCGCGCCGCGTCCCCCTGATTGGAATGCCCCGATTCGACTGATTCGCACACCCGCATTGCTCCTTGGTAGCCCCTGGGCTCGAGGCGTTGGGGAGGTGCGTGAGCGGCGCTCGCCGGACGCACGAAGCAGCCCCCGCCCGCGACGGCCGAGAAGATAAGGCCGCTCGGATCAGGTTGATCGAAAGGCCGGTCGAAATCCGCCGAGAGGTTCGGGCATCCCATCACTCCTACCACCACTTCGCCGCCTTCGATGTAGGCGAGAGAGACGGCGTATTGCCCGCGGCGTAGGAAGCCCTTGGTGCCGTCGATGGGGTCCACGGTCCAATACGCCCGGGCCGTGGCATCGTGGTTGCCTAGATCGATGGCCGCGAGCACATCACCCTCCCGCGCGTCCGGCCACACCTCACGCACGGCGTGAACCACGGCCGCGCGCATCTCCGCGTCCGATCGCAATATCGCGCTGCTCTCTTCACCCACCAGGAGCGTATCCGGCAACGACCCCACCAGCCGCTGCGCCACGACCGACTGCACCGCGAAATCGGCGACCGTGACGGGGCTCTTGTCGCTCTTTAGGATCTTGCGGGTGGTTTGCAGCCGGGCTTGTACACTCCGGGCTACCCGGCACGCATCCCCGACGGCGGTGAGGCCGACGGAGAGGAGACGATTCAGGCCGCTCATGGGGAGGGTCGTCGATGATCTCGAATGAAGCACGGAGCGAAGCATAATTTTCGATTTTCCTTAATAAAAAATCCGGTGCACGCGTAACGCTTTGCTGCCCCGGGCGAGTAACGCTCTACGGAGGATCTCGCTTGAGCTTCGAATCACGGATGCAAGAATCGCGTCAATCCTGAACACCCGGCTTTCTCGGCGCAAGTCGTAGCCGCGGGGCCTCGCCAAAGCGCCCCTTATGCAGTGTTCGCCTTTTCCGAGGCAAGAAACTTACTCAAGGTGTCGGTATTCTCCACGTTGTAGGCCATGGCATTCTTGGCGATCTCCCGCATCAGGCTTTTCAACACCTTGCCAGGCCCTACCTCTACGAAGGTTGTAAATCCGTCGTCTAAAAGCCGTTTCATCGATGCACTCCAGAGGACCGGCGCGGACACCTGCCGCTCGAGCGCCTCCCGGATCTCCTCAGGGGCCGAGACCCGCCCGGCGGTCGCGTTCGCCACCACCGGTAGTTCCGCCTTTTTGATTTCAGCCTCCGCGAGGGCCGCTCTCATCCTCCCACCGGCTGCGGCCATGAACTTGCTGTGCCACGCACCGCTCACCTTGAGCGGGATAACCATTCGCGCCCCCGCTTTCTTCAATAGCTCCACCGCCTTTTCGATCCCGCGAGCCTCGCCGGTAAGTATGGTCTGGAGAGGGGAGTTGAAATTCGCCGGCGCGACGTAGCCTGCCGCAAGTGCCTGCTTGCAGATCCTGGCCACTTTCTCGGCCTCCAAGCCGATGACCGCCACCATGGTGCCAGGGTTTTTCTCGGCAGCCTCCTGCATAAAAAGGGCTCGGTTTTTTACCAGATCCATCATGGTCCCGAAGGCCATTGCTCCCGCCGCGTATAACGCCGTGTATTCACCCAAACTATGGCCTGCCAGCGCATGCGGCGCTATGCCCTCCTGCTTCAGAACGCATAGGCACGCGGCGTTCACGAGGCAAACCGCGGGCTGGGCATTCTCGGTACGCTTCAGCAGTTCGTCAGGGCCATTGAAGCAGAGATCTGTCATGTTCATCGCCGTGGTTTCCGACGCCTCCTCGAACAGGCCTCGCACTTCCGGATGGTGCTCATAAAGATCCCTGCCCATGCCAGTGTATTGGGATCCCTGTCCGGGGAACAGAAATGCTATCTTGTTCATCGCGTGTTGGTCGTTAACGAGATCCCGTGGCCCCATTAGCCGCCGGCCCAAGCGCCGGTCAGAGCTTGTGAAGAAACCGTAGCGAGCAAGGCCGCCCGCGAGGCGCACGGCGCGCAGGACCCGCAGTGTATATGGAAATACATGAGGATTCCGAGCACCGTGCAACGATGCGGGCGGGCTGCGCAGTAGGTTTATTGACAAGCTCTCACAGCAGGATCTCCCGGATATCGGATAGCGCCTCGCTTAAATAGCGGCAAAACTCGGCGGCAGCGACACCGTCGATCACGCGATGATCGTATGAGAGCGACAGCGGCAAGGTGAGCCGCGGTATGACGTTCCCATCGCGGTACACCGGTTTCATCGTTGCGCGCGATACCCCCAAGATCGCAACCTCGGGGAAGCTCACGAGCGGGGTAAAGCCGGTGCCGCCTATGGCGCCTAAGCTCGAGATGGTAAAGCAACCGCCTTGTAGCTCGCGCAAGTCGAGTTTTTCCGCACGCGCCCGCGCGCCGAGATCCTGAAGCTCTTTCGCCAATTGCAACAGGCCCTTCTGATCGGCATCGCGAACGACGGGCACGAGTAAGCCCTGATCGGTGTTGACCGCCATGCCGATGTGGAAGTATTTCTTGAGCACCAGCGCCTCGCCATCGGTCGTGAGCGAAGCATTGAATTCGGGGAAGCGTTTGAGCGCGGCCACCGTGGCTTTCACGAGAAAGGGAAGATAGGTCAACTTGATATTTTGTTTCGCGGCTTCTTGCAGTTTCGAGCGGCGAAACTCCTCAAGATCCGTGATATCCGCCTCGTCGAATTGCGTGACCTGCGGAACGGTGATCCAACTGCGTTGCAGGTTTTGTCCCGTGCTGCGCTTGACCTTCGACAGCGGCCGCAATTCCGTCTTGCCGTACCTAGAAAAATCCACAGCCGTGACCGCCGGCATCACATAGGGACCGGCCGCGCCGCCCAAGTGAGCGCCGGAGAGCGCCTTGCGGGCAAAGGCTTTAACATCTTCTTCCAGGATCCGGCCCTTGGGACCGCTGCCTTGGACGAGCCCAATATCGACGCCCAACTCGCGCGCGGCCCGCCGCACCGAGGGACTGGCATGGGAGCGGGCCGAACGGCTACCGCGGACCGTCTCCGCGCCTTGCGGAAGCCCGGCCGGCGGTACCCGCGTCGCGGCGACAGGGCGTGGATCTTCCTTGGGCGCCGGACTGGATCGTGAGGCCGCCGGTGCCGGGGCATCCGCGATGTCCTGGGCCGGAGCATCGTCCGCCGCCGGACTCAATACCAGGATGGCCGATCCCTCCGCTACCTTTTCGCCGACTTTGACGCGGATGTCTTTGACGATTCCGGCATAGGGAGAGGGGACCTCCATGGCCGCCTTATCGCTCTCGATGGTGATAAGCGGCGTCTCCGCTTGGATTGTATCGCCCGGTTTGACCAGAATTTCGATGACATCGACGTCTTTGAAGTCACCGATATCGGGCACCAGGACTTCGCGTTCAGCCGTCATGAATCCCAATGTACCCGCAGAGCGCGGGCGAGGGCCGAGCTGAAATGTTCAAGCTATCAGTGTAGGCTTCACGAGGTGCGCGAAAAACCATGGCATCTTCCTTAACGAGGACTGGCGTCGGATGATTAGATTACATCAATTCAAACGCCAATGGGGGATCGCTAACCCCAGCCCCTTCTGCATGAAGGTCGAGACCTATTTGCGTATGACGGGGCTCGCCTACGAGGTCATCGAGGAAGCATCTCCCTTGAACGCCCCGAAGAAGAAACTGCCTTACATCGACGACGGGGAGAAGGTGATCCCGGACTCGGGTTTCATCATCGACTACCTCAAGGCGAGCTACGGGAACCCACTCGACGGCGGTCTGTCGCGCGCCCAACAAGCCGAAGCGCACCTGTTGCGGCGCCTGTGCGAAGAGAGCCTGCTTTGGCCCGTGGTGTATTCGCGTTGGATCGACGCTCGGGGGTGGAGCATCATCAAACCGGCCTTCTTTGGCGCCTTGCCTCCCGTGCTGCGGGAGGCCGTGCCCTGGCTCGCACAACGGCGCGTCAAACGCATGCTGTGGCTGCAAGGCGTGGGCCGTCACCGGTCCGAGGAGATCTATCGCCTCGGCATCGAGGATCTCGCGGCGATCGCCGCCTGCTTAGGAGACAAACCGTTTCTCCTCGGCGCGGCGCCGGCCTCGATCGATGCCGCGGCCTATGCGACCCTCGCCAATATCATCGCTCCTCCGATCGCATCGCCCCTCAAGGACTATGCCTTGTCTCAGGGGAATGTCGTCGCCCATTACGAACGCATGCGTGAGCGCTACTACGGTGCGGTTTAGGGAAGCGCTGCAAAAGTTACTGCGCAGCCCATCGGCTTTGTCGCGTGCGGGTGCGACGCCAGAATGGCGCCGCACCCTGCTATATGCCGATGTCAATGCACTCCCTGGCGGCGAGTCCTAATCGCTGAGACCTTGGCCACGAAGGCGTCACTTTCAAAGTCGCCGTTGAAGGTCAGGTCGGGCCCTCTCTTCACGGGGAAGCTGGCCTCGGTGGAGGAGGTGTCGCCCGTCACATAGGTATTCCCCTTCTTATCCACGGCGATGCCGCCGCCCCAATCGAACCCGTCGCCGCCGATATAGCCGGCATAGACCAGGGCGGTGCCCGAGCCATTGACCTTGGCCACGAAGGCGTCAAGGCCGCCGTTGTGGGTCAGGTCAGGGCCCCCCTCACCGGGAAGCTGACCTCGGTGGAGACGGTCACGCCCGTCACATAGGCATTCCCCTTCTTATCTAGGGCGATGCCCAAGCCCAGGTCGAAACCGTCGCCGCCGATATAGCCGGCGTAGACGAATACCGCCGGGTCGAGCACCAGCGGCCGGCGGTGGTCGTAGTCCCCGAGCTTGAAGCCATAGGCATGGCTGCCCGCCTCGGCCTTGGGTTCGAGCGCATAGCCGGTAGTGATCTCCACCCGTAGGCGACGGTCGGATCCAGTTG
The DNA here is from genome assembly GCA_050740435.1 of Gammaproteobacteria bacterium. GTDB lineage: Bacteria > Pseudomonadota > Gammaproteobacteria > JACCXJ01 > JACCXJ01 > USCg-Taylor. Next base: position 2,969 of record JBOIDL010000059.1, on the reverse strand, counting down.
CCCGCGGTTCTCGATGAAGAGCAGCGGCAGCTGCCCGAAGGCCGCCTCGACCCGCGCTTTCGTGGCCGCATCGGGCTCAGCCCCGAGGGCCGCCGGGGCAGCGCTCGCCAGGAGCAGGGCCAGGCCGGCCCAGCCGATGCGGTAAGCCCAACGCGCCGCGGCACGCCGCGACGTCCCTTTACCTATTGCGTGCTCGAAGCACGCCCAACGTTTCATGGTTCTCATCGACTTTCTCCTTGCAGGTGTGATCGAACGCCCCGTGACGAGGGACCGTACTCTGCGTTACGCCCTCGACCTCGGATTAGGAGTTTAGCTCAGCGACCCGCCCGCCCGCTAGGACCCATTTGCTCACCAATGGGACATTGCTGCGGATCACTAGGACTCGTTTGCGCGACACGCTCCGAACCACGGGTTGAGCAAGGAGCCCGCATGGAGTTTCGCGGAATGCGGGGCGCTCGTGCCTCCGATCATCCTACGCGGGTTGCGAAGCGCCCTTGGCCTTGATCCTCGCCGACCAGATTGCGGTGTCCGCCATCATGAAGATCGTGTCATGATCGATTCCGCCAAAAGTGAAGTTCGCCACGCCACTCACCAGGATCCGACCCAGCAGATCACCTTGCTTTGAGAAGACTTGTAAGCCACTTTGCCGTCACCGGTGACATCGAAGGCGTGAATGCTATGTGGCAATTCGGGGTGATAAGGGCCGGAACCTTGAAGGGCAGCGCTGTCGTTGATATAGAGCTGTTGCTCGCAGGGCGAAAACGCCAGACCGTTGGGCCGGTTGAACGAGTCGGCCACCACCGCAAGGCTGCGGCTTCCGGGGTCGAATCGGTACACAAAATTGCCTGCCAGTGGTTCGTCCTTGAAGCCCTGATGGTAGCCGTAGCACGGATCCGTGAACCAGATCGAGCCATCGCTTTTCACGACGACATCGTTTGGTGAATTGAACGGCAGTCGAAACCATTCATCGACCAGCTTCTCGTAGTCACCCATTGCTAGATTCAGGCGGCTGATGGCGGCTGGCGTGGATTTCGTTCCCTGCTCGCAGATAATGAGGTGCCCATCAAGATCGAGGGTCATACCGTTCGCCATGTTGGACGGATCGCGCAGCGTTGAAAGATTCTTCTGATTGTCCGCCGGGCTATCGGACAGGTTGTTCAAAGAAAACCTGCGGATGGCGACGTTTTTGAATCCTTGAATGGGAATGCTCACATCGGTCGGGACCGTGGTGAAGAGGATGGCATTCTCGCTCTTGATGTAGACCGGGCCTTCATGAGCGTTGGTGGCGACAAGTTCTTTGACCTCGGCGGCGTCGCCCAACACTTCCAGGAATTCGTCAGCCAAGATCTCCAGACGGCTGTCGGGGTTATTCTTGTAGAACTTCGACGGATTCGACGGTGGAGCGACTCGATTAGTCATTGGAATGCCTCTGACAAGAATGAACGTTATCCCGTGACCCATCAGTGCAAACTCTACTGAGTGACCATTGCTATGGTCAAGTTATCGATTTTCTCCGGAGAGAGACGCCAACGCCACCTATTTAAGACATAACCCTCTGAATAGCTAATGGACAGACCACGATAGTTGACGTTTTGTGCCCTTTCGGTGAGAAGGAGGCAGAGCCATTAAGCCACCCGTGTTTATTGCGAGGCCGGATATGCGCGTAAGTATTGATTGTTATAGTGAGCCGTCAGACCACTCTGGAAATAGGATTAACGGAGGTGTAGTAGGTAAATCAACGATTGGCCCTCTACAGCTGGCGCAGCGGGCGGCCTTACGCTATGAAGGATTGTTATAATAAGGATCAATCAATGGCCACGGCGACTTTGACGAGCAAAGGACAGGTGACCATTCCTCTAGAGGTACGGCAGCGCTTAGGTCTGGACGCCGGTGACCGGATCGAATTCGTAGAGCTTGAAGGCGGCGAGTACGCGATTAGACCGGTTATTGACGATATCCGATTGCTAAAGGGCCTTTTGCGCAAACCGAAACGACCGGTTACCGTTGAAGACATGAACAAGATCATCCGGGCTCCCGGTACGAGCCGGTGATCGGCATCGACACCAATGTCCTGGTGCGATACATCGCCCAGGACGACGACGTCCAGTCTTCCCGCGCGGCCTCGTTCATCGAGAACGAATGCAGCGCCTCTACGCCTGGTTTTGTCGGGCATGTGGTCCTAGTTGAAGTCGTTTGGGTTAGCGAGAGTTGCTACGGTGCGGCTCGGCGTGAGATTGTCGACATCGTGCGCCGGATCCTGAGTATCAAGCAACTCGTCGTGCAGGACGCGGATACGGCCTGAAAGGCGTTGCGTCTATCGCGGTACTTTCATGGCGGTTACCGAAAAGCTAATTCTGGCTTATTAGCAGTACTTTACGATCGCTTGCGTCAACCAGCCCGCGATCGTGAAGATAGCGCATGAAGCGCGGTCAGCCCGAGCGGCGCCAGAGGCCGCGGAAGCGGCTCGCGTATAGCTCGGTGTAGATCTGGGATCTAGGTATTGCAGATGTCCCTGTGGCCCAGGATCTCGTGGACCAAGCGGGTATTGGCGCCGGCGGTGATGAGGTGGTGCCCGCAGCCGTACCGCGGCATGTGGTGATGGATGCGCATGGACATGGATCTCGGCCCGGACGAGATGCACATCGTCCCAGCGCAGATCGGCGGCCTCGGAGACCCCCAGGCCGTGGAGGGAAAGGATGTTCCGAATATCCGTGAATATGAGTGGCTTAAAGTACGCTCGGTTCGTGTGCCGGAAGCGATCAAGCTGATTACCGATTCCAGCGCCAAAGCGAAGCCTGGCTATACGATTTTGCGCGACCGGCTGCGATGCATGAATCGTGCGCGCAGCGCACACGACGCTCGCTACACTTGCGAGGCTTTTCGAGTGCTCGCCTGATCGAGCGGCTGCACCGCTAGCCGCATCCCCATTGCCTTCAAAAGCGCCTTCAGGCTCTTAAGCTCGGGGTTAC
>JBOIDL010000058.1:0-19871 GCA_050740435.1 Gammaproteobacteria bacterium | reverse complement strand
ATATCCAACCCAATCGTCGTAATATTCATCTCGGACTCCCCCTCTTCGTTTAAGTGGTATATTCGAATCTCCACTTTGGCACATCACGATGCCGTTTAGGAGAGGGTGGAGTCCATCCCATTAGGGTCCTGCTCGATCGCCTGGCGGAAGAAGTCTCGTGCCTCCTCGCTGTCGTTGCGCTGCTCGGCGATTCTTCCCCGCCAGAAGGTGGCGCGCTGGCGAAAGACCCCTGTGGGGTAACGCTGAACATACTCCGCGAGTAGCTTGTCGGCCTGCTTCAGATCTTGACCCGGACCACGCCCGATGAAGCCCATCGCCGGCAGGTAGTAGGCGGAGTCCTTGAAATCGTTATCGCCCTCGAACTCGCGGAGCTTGCCGTAGTAGAGCTCGGCGTTCTTGAGATCTTGCTCGAAGAGTAGTCGGTGGCGAGCTGATAGAGAGCATCGTCGGCTAACTGACCTCGAGGAAACTTCTGCAGCAACTCGCGCAGGTTGTTGCGGAACGCCTCCACGTTCCGGTCCCCCGTGTCGCCCCGGCCCTTCTCCTGGTTGTGCACCGTGGCGCGGCGGAACAGAGCCTTCTCCGCGACCGGGGAATCGGCCGCCAGCGCGAGCACTGAATCGAGGATGCCGAGAACCTGGAGGCGATCTGGCTGGCTTCTCTTGTAGTTCGCCAACTCGTAGCCAGCATCGGCGCGCACGTCGGTAGGCACGCTGGGATCCCGCCAGAGGCGCTCAAGCTCCGCGGCGGCCTTGTCCTTCTCCCCACTGGTGTTGACTAGGGTGAGCAGACGTTTGCTCCTGAACAGATCGAACCGGGCGCGCGTCGCCATCCCGGAAGCGATGATTTCATCGAGAATCTGCCGGTCAACATCGTCGAGGAAGGGGCTCGAGGCGATGGTCAGATAGTTGAGGAACCAGCGCTTGGCGGCGTCTTTGCGATCGTTCTTCCAGGCAACGTGTGCCGAGAGCTTCGTCACTCCTTCGTCCAGTTGCGGCAGGCCTGGCTGCAGGGGATCGACGCGGACCATACCGCGGTAGAGTCGCGTCCCACCCAACACCGTCGCTCCCTCGAGGGCACGATCGACCTCGACGGCCTCCGACGGCGCCGCTCGATCGAGGATCTGCAACCAGCGCCACAGGGCGAGAGCCGCCAGACCGCTGCCACCCCAGGTGTCACCGTACGGGTCGCCAGCGGCCCAGGTTGCAAGCTCGCGAAACGCCTTCCGCGAACTCTCGGAGTCTCCGCGCCGGCGATGCACCTCACCGACGAGATAAGTAAGAGTGGGCCAGCTCGCATCGGCGGGAGAGGCTTGGCTGCGTTCCTGAAGCAGACCATCGGTTGGAAACGGAAGGCCGATGTCTCCGGAGCGGAGCGCCGTAAGGTCTGTGGGCGCCGCGCCGACCGTTGGCCTGGGCGATACGCTCTCGGCGGCCGGTTCGGTTTCTTCGGACGCATTGCACGAAGCCGCCAGGACTCCGACAAGGAAGAACCCGGCGGTGGACAGTCGAGTGGCTAAGCGTCGCGGCGAGATACGTCGATCCATATATTTCTGATCATAGGATCAGCCTTCTTGTCGGATGTCTAGACGTCACCTATGGTGATGTCCAGCGATAAAACCCTTAACTGACGCCACTTCTGCCACTATACAATAGAATCTTTGCAACTGGAGGGTCTATGCAACAGAAACTGTTTCGTCGGACGGGCCGGTCGGTGATTTGATGGTCCGCGTAGTGCCGGGAAGTGGGTGTTTGGGCTGGCTCCGGCCGGGTTTCGGGTGAGTAAAGGCAATGAGCACGTACTGCAGTGGTGGAAAGCGGTCGAGCATAGTGGCGCGGAATTATCAGCCACTCCCACACCGCTTCAATCGCGATTAAATGTTTTTTAAATCCGCGTCGATCGAGTTTTTGGACAGAACGGGCGAGCTGGAATACAATCGTTCGTGTACCTTCCTCGGATCCCGCCTCCCCGGCCGTGTAAAAGCTCTGTGTTCATGGTGAAACTTTCGTTGGTGTGAGCAATCTGATGGGAGAACGTCACGATAGGGAGCAAGCGGATGGGGCACATTCAAGGTCAGTCGCGACATCAGGGCACGTTGTTTCCCGAGGCGTTGGATGAATTGGTGCCGGAGGAGCACCCAGTGGCCCTACTCCCGCATCATCCTGGCGCCATTTGAGATCGCGGGTGTCGACAAGTTGCTCGACTCGTCTACCGTCATCCTGGCCCGGCTCAAAACGTGCCGTAGCGACCAATGGCGCTGGTGACGCACATGCACCGGCTGGCCGAGCCCGCCAATACATCGGCCGGTGCCTGAGCGGATGGCGCGCCATGCCGGCGCGGCCGTTCTACTGCTCCTGCCCCTCCTGCTATCGGGCTGCTCCTATTTTCGCGGGGGAAACGGCGAGGACGAGCTCGAGGCGGAGCCGCGGACCGGCATCCGCTACGGGGTGGAGATCGACGGCGAGGGCGTCGACGATCAGATCAGGAGCACGCTGCTCAGCGCCTCGGACGCCAACCAGACGATCTCCCGGCCGCCTGCCAGCGAGCTCGTGCTGCGCCGCCGTGCGGAGGCAGACCTCCCAAACATCGAGAGCGGACTCAGGAGCCTCGGGTATTACGAGGGTACCGCCAGCTATGACGTGAGGACGGTGCGCGACGACAACCAGACCGCCCAGGCCACCGTGGGCGAGCTCCGCGACAGTGTGGAGGACTTTCTTAGGGGCGCGCCGACGATCCTCACCTACCATGTCGCGCCCGGGCCGCGCTACACCATGGGGTCGGTCAAGATCGTGGTCACAGACCCCCAGGACGGCTTCCTCGCCCCGACGCCAGAAGCGCTCAAGATCGAGCCAGGCCAGCCGGCGGCGGCGCAGCCTGTCCTCGATGCGCAGGGCGAGCTCGTCTCGCAGGCGCAGCGGCTGGGCTATGCCTTCGCCAAGGCCGACAAGCTCGACGCCGTTATCGACCAGGACACGAAGCTGATGGACGTGACTCTGTCGGTGACGACGGGTCCCATTGTTCATATGGGCGAATTCACGATCGTCGGAGCAGACCATGTCGACCCGCGCTTCCTGCGACGGCGGGTCCTGTTCCGCCCGGCCGACCGCTACCACCCCGATGTCATGGACAAGACCCGGCAGTCGCTGATCGACACCAACCTGTTCTCGACCGTCGCCGTCGACCAGCCCGACAAATTGGATGCGACCGGCCGCTTACCGATCACTTACACGGTGACGGAGCGAAAGCCGCGCTCGATCGGCGCCGGTGCCGGCTACGCGACCGACGAGGGTCCGATCGTGTCTTTCTTCTGGGAGCACCGCAACTTCCTGGGTGCCGGGGAGAAGTTCGAAAGCGATCTCTACTTCTCGCCCTTGCGGCAGGAGCTCTCGACGAATTTCATTAAACCCGACGTCGGCGCGCGCAAGCATAACCTGCTCGCCAGCACCTCGGTCAAAGCCGAGGACACGGACGCCTATGAGAGCAAGAGTGTCGGCGCCGGTATGGCGATCGAGCGGCCGCTCTGGTCGGACGGGGTGACGGGCTCGCTCGGCGTCGCATACCGGCTCGCCAAGATCAAGCCCAAGGACGAGGAGGAGGATTCCTTCAGCCTCCTGTCCCTGCCGGGCACGGTCAAAATGGACTATTCGGACAACCTGCTCGACCCGACCAAGGGCTGGCGGCTCAACTTCCTGGCCGCCCCTTATACCGACACCCTCAATAGCGGCGCCAGTTTCCTCAAAACCCAGGCGACCGCGACCACCTATGTGCGGCTCACCGATAGCGCGAAATACATCCTTGCCCTGCGCGGCAACCTCGGGTCCATCGCCGGGAGCAGTCGTGACGACATCCCGGCGGACGAGCGGTTCTACGCCGGCGGCGGCGGCTCGATCCGCGGCTATGGCTATCAGCTTGCGGGGCCGCTCAACGACGACGACGACCCGGAAGGCGGCCGCTCGCTGATCGAGCTCAGCGGGGAGCTCCGCTACCGCATGACCGATACGATCGGGCTCGTCTACTTCATCGACGGCGGCACCGTCGCCGACAGCGCGCTGCCGAGCCTCGAGGAGCGTCTGTTCATCGGCACCGGCATCGGCCTGCGCTATATTACGCCGATCGGTCCCTTGCGGCTGGACGTCGGCGTCCCGGTCAATCGCCGCTCGGGTATCGACGACATCGTTCAGGTCTACGTCAGTATCGGACAAGCGTACTGACGCGGCCTTTGTTGGAGGATCGATCGATGGCCGAAGAGACAACGACTGAGACGCGGCGACGGGGGCCCGTTGCGCGGATGTTCCGCGGGCTCGGATGGACACTGCTGGCGCTCGTCCTCCTGATCCTCGCCGCCCTCGCCGGTGCTTTCGGCGTCCTGCAGACAGGCTGGGGCAAGCGTGAGATTGCCTCGCTCGCGAGCGGGGCGCTCTCGGGCGAGGACAAGACCGCGGAGATCGCCGGCATCGGAGGCTTCCTGCCCTTCGACATGCGGGTCGACCGGATGCGCTTGGGCGACCCTCAGGGCCATTGGTTGGAGATCGATGGCGCCCGTTTCCACCTCGTGCCCTCGGCCCTCCTGCACCTGAAGGTCGAGATCGCCACGGTGGGCGCGAAGCGCGTCGCCCTTAATCGCCTGCCGCCCTCGGCGCCGACGCCTGAGCCGCCAGAGCCATTCACGTTCCCGAGCCTGCCCGAGCTTCCGAAATCCCTGCCGGTGGCGGTCGATGTGCTGCGGATCTTCGTCGATCGGCTCGAGCTGGGGCAGCCGGTGATCGGACAGGCCGCCGCCTTCAGGATGGACGGCCATGCACGGACCAACGGGGCCGCGAACCGGCTCACCGCGGATCTCCGCATCGATCGCGTCGATCAAGCGACAGCGGACGCTCGGCTCGCGCTCGACGCCGATCTCGCGAGCGGAGCGCTCGATCTCAGCCTGAAGGCGAACGAGACGGGTGGCCTGCTCGCGGCTGTCTCGGAGCGCCCGGAGGCCGGCGAGCTGCATCTCGATCTCGGCGGCAAGGGGCCGCTCACCGACTGGCGCGGGCGGCTCGCACTCGAGGCGCAGCATCTCGGGAGCCTTGAGACCGACCTCGAGCTCGGGCTCGCCGATCTGCCGCGCATCGGGATCGACGGCCGCCTGGACGTGGCTCCGGGCGTGTTGCCGCCGGATGTGGAGCCCCTGATCGGCCGGACGATCGATCTTACCGTCCGGCTGCAGCCGACCTCGCCAGAGCGGGTCGAGCTGCAGGCGCTCCGTCTGGGCGCCGCCGGCTTCGGATTGGAAGGTCAGGGCAATGGGGACCTCGCCGCCAACACCGTCGAGGGCAGGGTCACGCTTGAGGTACCGGATCTGGCGGTGGCAAGCGGGTTCGCGAAGTCACGGCTCCAGGGGCGCGCGGCCTTGAGCCTGGCCGCGACCGGTGCCCTTGAGCAGCCGGTCGTCGATCTCACGCTCGATGCCGGCGGGCTGGGCTACGACACCTACCGCATACGGCAGCTTGCGGTAACGCTGCAGAGCAAGCTCCTGGCGCCATTCAAGACGACGTTTCCGGGCGCCACCTTGACGGGCAATGCGAGCGTAGCGGGCGTGAGCCAGGGCGGCAAGCCGCTGGTGCCGGAGGGGGCGCAAGGCACGCTCTTGACGCTCGACCTGGCGGCCATGGCACCGGCGCAAGGGCCGATCGACATCCAGAAGGCCCTCCTGCAGGCGCTGGGCGCGCAAGCCAGCCTCGCTGGCAAGTTCGACCCGCAGCGCCTGGCCGGTCGGCTGCGGCTCGATCTTGACGTGCCGGCGCTGCGGCCGCTGGTGGCGGCGGCGATCCCCGACCCGGCCTCCCGACCGCTGATCGACGGCAAGATCGACCTCGGATCTGACGTCACGATCGGCGAGGGAGCGGGAAGGATCGACGCCGTCCTGGTGCTGCGAACGGCGGCCTTGCAGGGTCTGCCGCCAGGTGTTACCGAACTCCTGGGCCGGGAGCCGCGACTCGACGCGAGGGCCTTCTTAGAGACCGGTGAGTCCATGCAGATCTCGAAGCTCGCCTTCCGGGGGGCGGCGATCGACCTTACCGGCAAGGGTAGCCTGCAGCTGGCCGGCGAAGAGAGGCTCGCGGCCGATCTCCATCTCGAGCTGCCGCGGCTGGCCGCGGCTTCCGGTCTGGCGGGACAGCCGATCTCGGGCAGCCTCGCGGCGCACGGGAAGGCGTCCGGTAGCATGACCGAGCCAAAGGTCGTGCTCCAGACCGACATCGAGCGGCTCAAGGCGGCGGGCTTGGACTTCTCGAAGATCACGTTCAACGCCCATGCCGGCGGGCCGATCGACAGGCTCACGGGCCGCATCCGGCTCGATGCGCGCGAGGCACGCGGATCGATCGCGCTCTGGACCGACTACGCGCGCCACGGCCAGAAGCTCGACATCCGCAACCTCTCTCTCACCGCCCCGGGGACGCGGCTCGACGGCGAGGCCGATCTCGATCTGACCACGCAGCTCGCCAAGGGCCGGATGAACGGGCGGATCAGCGATCTCGGCGCCTTGGCGCCCTTCCTCGGCCAGGAGCTCCATGGTGTCATCGACCTTGCCCTCGTGCTCGATGCGGCCGAGGGCAAGCAGAACGCCCGGGCGGACGTGAGGGCGAACCGGGTCGGCGGCTCCTTCGGCACGCTCGCGGCCGCTTCGGTGACCGGGCGGGCGACCGACGTGCGGGGAAGGCTGGGTCTCGACGCCAAGATCGTCGCCGATGATTTCGCGCAGCCGGGGATCGCGATCAAGGACCTAGCCCTGACGGCTGCAGGAGATCTTGCGGCGTTGCGGCTGACGGCCGACGTTGAGGGTAGCCAGGGTACCAAGTCTTTCGATCTGGCGACGCGGCTGCAGGCCGATGTTGCCGGCGAGACCAAACAGGTGGCGCTGCAGTCCCTGGCCGGCAGCTTCGCCAAGCAGCCGATTAAGCTCCAGCGGACCGCGACCCTGCGCATGGCGGGCGCCTCCTACGGCCTGCAGGACCTCGATTTGAGCTTCGGGCGGGCCAGGCTCCGTGCAGATGCGACGCTCGGTGGCGGTCGGGCAAGCGCCAAGGCGTCGCTCGCTCCGACGCCGCTCGCGATGTTCCAGCCCTTCGGAGCCCCGGAGTTGGGTGGTACCGTCGCCTTGGATCTCGATGTCTCGGGCAGCAGCGCCGCCCCAAAAATAGACCTCGTGGTCGACGCGAAGGGCGTGAAGGCGCGGGGAAAGGATCAGCAGACCGTGCCGCCGGCGAACCTCGCATTGCGCGCGGGCATCGCCGGCGGACGCCTCGACGCGAGCGCCGAGCTTGCGGGGGTGATGGACGACCCCTTGCGGCTGCAGGCAGCCCTGCCGCTGCGGATCGGCCTCGAGCCTTTCGCCTTCGAGCTGCCGAGGGACCGTCCGATCCAGGGATCGCTGACCGGCCGAACCGATCTCGGCCGGATCGCCCAGATCCTCGTGCTCGACGGACAGCGGCTCCAGGGCCTCCTAACCATCGACGCGCGATTCGCCGGGACGCTCGACCGCCCGCTTGCCGACGGCAGCATCGCGATCGCCAACGGGCTGGTCGAGGACTCGATCTCGGGTGTGCTGTTGCGAGATCTCACGGTGCGCATCGTAGGCGATCAGGGCCGGATCAAGCTTGCTGCCCTGAGCGCGCGCGATCGCCGCGACGGCACCTTGAACGGGTCGGGCAGCCTCGATCTCGCCGGCACGTCCCTTACGGACTTACGGACCGGCCTAAAGCTTGCCAATCTGCAGGCCTACAACGCCGAGTTCGGCAAGGCCTGGCTCAGCGGCGAGGTCGATGTCAGCGGCCAACTGCCGAACCTCGACGTCTCGAGCCGGCTCAAGGTCGAGCGCGCGGATATCAGGCTACCGAACCCGCCTCCCGGCAAGCCGCCGACCTTGCCGGTGAGCGTCGAAGGCGCGCCACCTGCAGCGCCGCCGGCCCCAAGCGGTCCGCTACTGCGGATCGGCCTCGACATCAAGGTCGACATGCCGGAGAAGCTCTATGTCCGCGGCCGCGGACTCGAGAGCGAGTGGCGCGGCAATATCGAAGTCACCGGGACGGCGGACGATCCCCTGGTCGTGGGCTCGATCGATTTCCACCGCGGTTTCTTGACCCTGCTCGATCGCCGCTTCTCGATCGACCAGGGCACGATCTCCTTCAGCGGCGCGAAGCCGCCGATCCCGGAGCTCGACATCAAGGCGAGTGCCGAGGCCTCGGGCGACTTCACGGGCATCGTCCAGATCACCGGGCCGGCGCAGAAGCCGAAGCTCGAGCTGTCGAGCGTGCCTCTGGCGCCGCAGGACGAGGTGGTAGCGCGGATCATGTTTGACCGTTCGTCCAGCGGGATCTCGCCGTTCCAGGGCCTGCGCCTTGCGGCGGCGATCCAGGAGCTCCAGAGCGGCGGCGATGGGCTGATCGGCATCGGCCGCGAAGCCCTGGGCGTTGACACCTTCGACGTTTCGGGCAGCGGCGGCGCCGATACGACGGCGAGTGCCGGCAAGTACATCTCCGACAACGTCTTCTTTGAGGTCCAGCAGGGTGTTACTCCCGGAAGCGCCAAGGCCAAGATCGAGATCGAGCTGACACCGAGAATCTCCGCCGAGACCCAGGTCGGCCAGCAGGGCCAGACCGGCTCCAGCCTCAACTGGACTTACGACTATTGAGGGACATGGACAGCAGGGGCCGGGAGGCTTGAATGGACACGTCCCACGCGTCTCGCACATGAGCTGCACCTTCGAGACTCGGGGCGACATCGAGGATCAAGCGAGCTACGCGCCAAGACATTTAGCACTTTTCTGTTCGAGCGTTCGACACTCCAGGCGACAACGCGGGAATCATAACGCGACGAATTTGGGGTTGTCAGAATCGAATGAATATGGACATTAAATATATGTGGTACAGGATAGCAATACAGTATCTGTTCGGAGTCGGTGGCTTAATCATTGGCTACCTGCTATTCCTAGGCATAGGCGCATGAGCCGCGGGTGGACGCAACGACTAATGTATCACTTGCCGCCCCCGGTAACTGACGGCACTGACCTATGCATCCGCGTCGGGCGCATGTTGTCCGGCTCCGGCAAGAAGCCGTACTGGCCTTGGGATGCCATTTCCAAAGCCGAGCGGGAAATCATCAACAGCGAAGACCCTAAGGTGCGCCAGCTATCGAAAGACATGCGCGAGTGGGTTTTGCGGTCGTAATCAACGTGAATAAGCTCCTCGCCGCCCTGCTGCTTCTCGCTGTCCAGACTGCGGCGGCAGATCTGCTATCGGGTCGCGTGGTGGGCGTGGCTAACGGCGATACCATCACAGTATTGGGCCAGGACCACGAAAAGCACAAGATTCGGCTGTCTGGCCTCGACGCCCCGGAAATAGCGCAACCGTTCGGGAGCCGATCCAAGCAAAGCCTGTCCGACCTGGCCTACGGTCGCACCGTTTCTGTTGAGTGGTGGACGAGGGATCGGTATCGGCGCATCGTGGGCAAGGTGCTTGAAGGCGGGCGGGATGTGAATTTAGAGCAGGTCCGGCGAGGCATGGCTTGGCACTATAAGCAGTACCAGGGCGAGCAAGGCGCCGTCGACCGGGAGCGCTATGCGGAGGCGGAAAGCGGGGCACGTATGGCGAGGCATGGGCTATGGGTAGATCCTAAGCCAATCCCGCCTTGGGAATGGCGGCACCGGGTTAGCTCGGCATACAACGGCGAAATTTTTCGACGTAGAAAGGTTTTGATACGGTTAGAAACGAATAACGCCGGTCCGCGTTTTTCGCACTCGGCGTGCCCTAGGGGGCCGCACTCGAGCTTATCTGCGCGGCCGCGGGCTTTAAGCCATGCTGAGCGCGCAGCGACGGGTAGAAGCCAGGATTGGGCAGTTGTTGCCAGCGCAGCAGGGGAAGAAACTTCAAACGCATGCGTTGAAAGTTCCACGCGATAGCGACCGTTCAGACTTCATCCGCTGGTGACATGGAACGGCATCGTCATCGACGGGCACCACCGATATGCTATTGCCAGGAGCTTGGCATTGGGTTCACGGTGGTCGAGGCAGACGTGGATGCGCTACCTGACAGAAAACATGTGCTGAACTGGATTATTCAAAATAATCTCGGACGTAGAAACCTGCATCCCGCGTATGCAAGCTATTTGAGGGGCAAGCAATATGAGCTTGAGAAAAAGCCGTGGGGAGGGGGATAGAAGATCAAAATCTTACTCTACTACTTTGAAACAGCCTCGCCCTTGTGAGGTCGTTGCCGCGGTCTTCGATATTGCGCTGGATACCGTCGCCAGGGACGCCAAGTTCACCAAGGCCGCTGATGTGCTGGGGGAGGCCAACCCCAAGCTCAAGGCGACGCGCTAGGCCGGGGAGATCACAAAGGTGGATGCGATTCGGCTATCTAGGGACAAAAGGGGCACTGGAGGCGGCTGTTCAACGGCCCCGAACACGCCACGACCGCGCACGTTCTCACCGACTATTCGTGTGATTGCCCACCCGCGCGCGCCGCGATACAGCGAATTTCCTATTCTTAGAGGTTGCTGCAAGCGAGTTTTTTCCGTGACCCTGTTGGGAGGAGGTTCGGGCTGTGCCCCGCTCGCCAGTTCGCGCGCGCGTCCGGAATCCGGCGAGACCACTGCGTAAACGCAAGGGGGAAGGCACGAAGTGAGCGGCCTGGAGATTAGCACTAAGAAGCGCCTCATCCTGGCGGCGGGCCGATCCCACCCCGACCTCGCGGCACAGATCGCTAAGGAACTCGGCACGTCGCTCGCCGACATCGAGTTCACCGACTACCCCAGCGGGGAGGTGAAGATCCGCTTCGGCGAGAACGTGCGCGGATCCGATGTTTTCGCGTTCCAGACCCACCACGCGCCGATCAACGATGCCATCATGGAGCAGCTCGTGATGATCGACGCGGCAAAGCGCGCGTCGGCAAAGCGCATCAGCGCCGTCATCCCCCTCTACGGTTACGCGCGCCAGGACAAGAAGCACCTCGGTCGCGAGCCGATCACGGCGAAGCTCGTCGCGGACCTGCTTACCGCAGCGGGAGCAGATCGAGTGCTGTCAGTTGATCTGCACGCGGCACAAATCCAGGGGTACTTCGACAAGCCGTTCGACCACCTGACCGCGATGCCGCTATTCCAGAACTATTTCCAAGAGCGGATCGGCAGCGACTTCGTCGTCGTGACGCCGGATGCGGGGCGCATCAAGGTCGCCGAGAAATTCGCGCGCCGTTTGCACGCCGACCTGGCGATCCTGCACAAGCGCCGGCGGCCCGACGTGAAGAACGTCAGCGAGACGACCAAAGAAGTCATCGGTGAAGTGTGCGGCCGTCGCTGTCTGTTGGCGGACGACCTGATCGATACCGCCGGCACCATCACGCAAGGCGCTGAGGTGTTGATGGAGTTCGGCGCGACCGAGGTCTTCGCGTGCGCGACGCATGGCGTGCTTTCGGACCCCGCGACCGACCGCATCAAGAACTCACCGATCACCGAGCTGGTCATCACCGACACCGTGCCCCTGCCGCCCGAGAAGCAGATCGACAAGATCACGGTGCTCTCGATCGCGCCGCTGGTTGCGCGCACGATCAAAGCCGTGTTCGAAGACGAATCCGTCAGCGTGATCTTCGAAGGCGACAACTAAGCAACCCCGCGTCACAGTGTTTCCAGTGCGGCGGAACCTTGAAGATCATCGCCGCCATCGCAGATCCCACCATGAATGCCAAGATCCTCACGCATCTCGGCTTGCCCATCCGTGCACCGCCCCGATCCCTCGCGCGGCCAGTCGTTCTATTCCAACTGGCCTGATCCCGAACCGACACCCGATTCGATCCGGTTCAACCCCTGAGCCGACAATCCCCCTTGGCCCTCGCTCGCCCGAGACACCAAAACGCCCCGAAACATAGCGCCTCGGGCAGACTAATGGCCCGAAAAGTCCCCGATTCTGGACCGGGGACTCGAGTGTTTGACATCCTTCAGGTGATCAACGGATGAAGAACCTGTCTGTTGCGAATTATTACTCCTATCCGGCAACAGGCAGATGAACATACCATGGCAATGGCCGAGCCACTCATACGGCTCAATCGTTACCCGTGACGCCGCTTTCTCCGTCCCGTAGCCGTTCGGCGTTTCGCCGCTTAAGCCGGTATGACAGCGGACGCGCCGTAGCTATGAACTTTGCCATTGGTGAGACGAACCATGTACGGTTCAGGCATTCTTGTGTCCCAAACCGATGTGTTAAGTACATGGATAAGATCTTCAAAGCCTGGAGTAACAGCAACGCTGTTAGGCTCTCCCACAACTGCGATTACACTCTTTGTCATGCCAACATGTATATCGTTGAGTCGTGAAGCCATAGCAAAATGACCCGCGCACCCTGATAAAGCAAGCGCGGCCAATAGTGCGAATCCAATACGTGAAGTGTTCATGTGTTCAGTCCCCTTTGATTAAATTTCGTTTCCTTCTCCGCGACCAGACAGTAACCAAGAGGAAACGTCTTACTGGTTTTCCTCCTGAGCGCACGGGTTAGCGTCAACTCCAGCAATACACCGCATAGGGCAGTAAACCATGCGCACAGAAGGCGGTATCGTGATAGCAACTTTGCGGTCAGCACGCTTTGCACGTCGAGCAGACCGCCGTAAGCTTTTAGCTCCAAGACTTGCAGACCTGCTTCCTCGCAAAACTGACGCAGTTTGAATTCTGTAAATCGAAAGTAATCATGGGGAAGTTCATGAAGGGGATATAGGAAAGGTATCAGAGCAATGACCCTGGTGCCTGGCGCCAGCACTCGCGCTATTTCGGCCCACATCTTGTCAGGGTCCGCTATATGCTCCAATACACTGGTGCAGAGAATGGTGTCAAAGCTGGCGGATTTATACGGGATCCCTTCGCCCAGATCCGCGAATGTATCGACATATTGTGTGTCATGGTTCGAGAAAGGCCAGTCGATGCACATTACCTCGTCTACACGATCCCTGTACAGGCCGTAAAGCGGCGCGGCACCGCACCCCAGATCCAAAAGACGTCCTCTCGCATATTTGCGTATGCTCGCCGCTACCGCTCTCACAGCCAAGTCCGCCGACAACCTTGAGGACACGGCGAGATGTTGTGGATTTCTCGATCCGCGCCACCCCTTTGCTGTCTGTTCGAACTTGGTCGCTTTCCAATGCTCCGCGTTTTTCATCACTGCGCTAAAGTTCCTAGCCAAAAATATTTGAAATTTTGATCTGAAGCCGTCGCAGCTAGCTAGCGGTGACCTGCTTCGGCGGTTACGCGCATGAGTAGCGATGTTGGATAGCCACGTATGGCGACGGTGGCGCGATTCGTGGTCTTCGTAGAGGAATGCATCGCCGTCGATCTGATAGCGTCCTTGCCAGCCGATGGCATAATTGGTGTTGGTTTCCTCAATGTAGACCGGAAGCGGAACTCCGTCATGGGCAAGGGGGGCGGCGAGGTGGACCTTCACCCCCGGCGTAGCGCCACAGGATCGACGCGCGTTCAACTTCCCGCTTCGGCGCCTTGCGCGAATCCCGCAAACGTTCCAACCTCTCGCGTTCATCTGCCGAAACCACCAGCGCCGCCCGCCTTGTCTTTCCCGCCATCATCACCCTCCCAGACCATGGATAAGCCTGGGAAGCCAGGATGGCACCGCAAATCATAAAAGTAAATGTTTTATAGAATCGTTATACTAGTGCTTGACCGGCGCCTTGGGCGTGCTCTTTCGTATCCCAAGTCAGTTTGGCCCGCAAGTCAGCCGGCAGCGCATTGCGGAACACAGATTCAACGGTGCGCACCTGCTGCGCCTGCTGAGCGACTCGACTAAACAGATCTGTCCGCAGGCATGGTATGTCCTGCACAAACCGGTCTACGGCTTCGGACAGCGTATCCTCATCTATCTCTTCTATATTCTGCACCCAGTCGTTCATGCCCAACTGGCGATAGAGTTCATAGGTCTTGAATTCATAGGCAATGGGAAGAACAGGCACACCGGCGCACAATGCGAGGATGCCACTGTGCATCCTTGTACTTATCAAGAAGTCGCACTCTGCGTATAGTGTCAGCAGTTCCTCTGGCTTATGAAAGTCTAGACCTACCTTCACCTCTGAACGGATGTCCTTTGGGAGCCGTTGCCAAATCCCATGGGCGATGCACGAGTCATCGAATCGGTACCCCGGTATTCCTTGGCATGTTGATGCAAACACCACTTCTGCTTGATGATGACGCACCAGTTTGGTTACCGCCGCGGCCAGCGCTTGGGTGTAGTTTTCCATCCCTTTATCAGCGGTTTTCGAGGTGAATTTGGTCCACTCGCGTACCGACACCGCCACTTTTAACCGCGGCCCTTTCGGGAATGGCTGCGATACCACACCGGCTCCGGTATCTGGGTCGAGCATGCCAAACACGGGGTCCGGATACACCGCCGCCTTGTTGTCCGGTATTGCGAGCTTCTTCACATGCCTTAACGAGCGCTCATCGCGGAGCAGCACGAGTATCGCCCGGTTCACGATGCGCTTAATCCCAGCGCGATCCATGAGCTTCAGGAACGGACCCATCGACTGGGTAAAGAGAACCAGCGGTCTCTTCCCCCTTGCGACCAGCAGCAGCTCGACAAGTCGGTCTGTCATGTAATACTGGGGAACAAGATAGGTTCCTCCGGTACTGATCACAAGATCCGCTCTCTCATACTCCTCCACTCGCTCAACGATCCTCTTCGGCAGCACCAAACCTGCGGCCCGCTCTAAACCCAAAACTAGCAAAGCCATGCCTAAAGACACTCGGGCGTTAGAGAACTTGCGAGGCCATGCAGCCGGCATCACTCCGCGTCGAGCGCTCTCGCACGGCGGAATGTAGAATCGGAATTCTGGATAATAACGGGCAGCAATCTCGGGCTGCTTGTCGTGCACTACGACCTCCGCCTCGTTCCCGAATAGCTTGCGAACAAGACGATAAAGACACCACAGAATCGCTGCGTCCCCGCCATTGGCTACAACCGTGTTGACGATAGCAATCTTCATTTTAACGCTCTGGCCATGTTTCCTATTACAGCGTCTCCTCTCAAGCTACTGCGCTACGAGACGCATTACTCTCAGCAGGTCGCGCAAAGCGTCTCTTCCCGACGGAAGTACCAGCAGCGTTGCGCCGGATAATATCGGTACGGCTGCCAGGGCGACTAGGATCCCGACTCCGCCTTCCGGCAACCAATGCGCCAACCTGAGCAAAGCCAGGCCCACCAGCACCGAGACGGCAGCCAGAAGTGGCGCAACCACCACACTGTACAGGTCCTTCGCTGAAACAGATCCTTTTCTTCCGACAAACCAGAACAGAAGCGGTGTCGAAACAAAGAAGCTCAAGCACGCATAACTGCCTGCCACGGCGGCCGGGCCAAAGGGCAGTGCGACGACGAAGGAAGCAGTGGTGAGAGTGCCACCGAATATGCCCCAATGAAGGAGTTCCCGTGTGCGGTCCTGACTGATGAACAACCACCCCGTCGTACTTGTAACCGGCTGGTTGATCATGGCCAGACTAAGAAATGCAAAGATGGGTGCTGCGTCTCGCCATTGCTCGCCGAACGCGAACGGGATGAGCCAGTCCGAGGTCACGATGGCAAATGCGGCCAACGGCATGGTGATCATGGAAATTTTCTCGATGGCGCCCAGATAGGCCCGGCGGTACTGTGCCGGTCTGTCTCGCAGCCGGCTCAGCATAGGCACCATCACGGAGCCCAGCGGTGCGTTGATCTCGTGCAGCGGTGCGGTAAAGAGGCGGTACGCCCGTTCGTAGAGGCCCAGCCACGCCGCGCCCCAGTACCATCCGATCAGCACATTGTCTGCGTTCCTGGAGAAGTAGTTGAGCAGACTAAACCCCGTGATATGACCACCGAACCGCACCAAATTCGCAGCCGACGGATCCCAGCACGGGCGCCCAGGGCGCCAGCCGCACGCCAGCGCGACACCGACAGATGCAGCGGCCTGCTGCGCGAGACGCATCACTACAAGAGCCCAGTATCCGATGCCAAGCAGGGCGGAAACCATACCGGCTACGAAGCCGATGGCCGTTGCAAAGAAATCCACGACCGCGATCGGGATAAAGCGCATCTGACGCTTCAGCAGTGCCTCGCTTTGCACCGAAAGGCCTGTGAGAAGAAAACCAACCGACAATGCCATGGTGACTTCTGTAAGCCGCGGCTCGTGATAAAACAACGCGAGCAGCGGGGCCAACGCGATGACGGTCAGCATCAACCCTACGCTGAACAGAACGTTAAGCCAAAACAGGGTCGTCACCTGGGATCCCGTGAGGTGTTCGCGCTGCAGGGTTGCCTGCGACAAACCGAGGTCCTTGAAAATCATCACGAAGTTCATGGCTGTCGCCGCCATGGCGATCACACCAAAGTCATCCGGCATCAATAAACGCGCCAGTACAACTGTAGAGGCGATTTGCAACAGAGCCTTGAGGCCTTGCGAGGCCATCATCACGACAGCACCGCGGGCGCCCCGCTTGCCGAGATCGGCCTGGAGGTGGCTTGTCTTCAGGTAGCTCGCGGCATTTTGTCGTTCGACCATGAATAGACAAATCCTTAAGCTTGCTATACCTAGGAAAGGCAACTGCGAGACATTAAGGCAATTTAGTAAACAGGCTATCCACTTCGCTTACCTCAGCGAAGTGGATAGCCCGCTTTTGTAATTACCAGCGAGCCAGCCGATGAGTTGAGCGCGTAGTACGAGGACGGCTTTGTGCTCATGTAGTCATCGACCGCCCGGCGACAACCCGACCAATCGTTGTAATCATCGATCACGATTGAACCACCGGGCACGAGATTAGGTTCGATTCGCTCAATGGCAGTCTTTACTGGCTCGTACCAGTCCACATCGATGTGGGCAAGACTGACGGCTTCACGCACATGAAGCGTGTCTTGAAGAAGGCCCTTTACCAACGACACTTTATTCAGTTCGATAGGAAAGCCAAAGGCAGCTAACGAGTTTTTTACCGCCTCGTGGAGATCGCTCCGATATCCGTAGTACAGATCATCCCTGATCCCCTTGGCTTTTCCACTCCGAATCAGCTCGAAACGTTCGTGGACATCTATCCCATCTTTGTTGCTAGGTGGGGGGATCATCCCGAAAACATCATAGACCAAAAATTTCCGGTCACGGTTTTTTGCGGCACAGATAACGGTGGAAGATCCACCGAGGGCACACCCAGCTTCGATAATGAGACCGGGCGTGCGCGCTTTTTCGTTTTCACAACACAGCCGGGCAAGCTGCAACAACCGGGATTCGGAGAGATACGTTAGGCGGCGTTTTCGCACCTCATCAATCGTCCTTCGCACCTCTGTCGGGAGCAGAAACCGCTGCCACACATCCCTTACTTTCCTCCCAACGCTTGCCATACCGTTGTAATGTAACCCGGATCATCAAGCGTCTTATGCGGTTGTTGACACGCCACGGCTATCGGATTTGTGACGGAGTCGACATTTTTCATAACTTCCTAGAGTTTTTTCGTTTTTCGAGGATACAATTACAGAGCGTGCTGGTGAAAATGGGAGGCCAAGCAATGCCGAAATTACCTTGCTCCGGGATCCTTTTAGTTTTGACAAACGCTCTCACGGTCATCCCGCCCGCCGCGGCAGAGAGAAGGGCGACACTTCCCAAGGATATCGCATTATTGCTGGATAACTCCAGCAGCATGAAAAATAAATGACCCGTATTCCTTGCTCAAAGCTGTGGCTGGACAGTTCGTCCGGGACGCTTCGGCGGATACTCTGTTAGCCATCCTCGTCTTGATAGAGAAGCTCCGTTCGTTGTGTCCTTCACCGACTCCAGGACAGCGATTGTAGATGTTATTGACGACCTAAGGTTGGTCGATAGTCAGCCCGCATCGCCCCGAAGTTTGCTACGTGTCGCAGGGCTTTGAAATTCTCGGCAAGCAGTCGGCGTCAGTCGGCCGGCGCAGCGCGATCCGGTTACCCGGCTACTCAAGCACTTTGGTGAACCCGGCCTCCGGGCTTTCCTGCAATTGCGAGAGGCGCGGGCTGCAAACGGTGCCCAGAAAGTCCCGACCATCACGATGGAAGAAATTCTCCGCCGGGCTCACAACAATTTCATCGACCTGTTGAAGATCGATATCGAGAGAGCCGGAAGAGAGGTGTTCAGCCATGACCGTCGCCGTCTATTCGCCGCTTTACCTTCCCATTTCCCAAACCTTCGTCTATCGCCAGTTGCAGGGCGTCGCCGAGCGCTTTCGCGCGCTGGTGGTGACGCACCGGTTGGCCAACGCCGAGCGTTTTCCCTATGCACCGGTGGAGCTGTGTCCGCGCACCCTGTTCGATCGTGTCTACGGGAGGATGGCGCGCAACGGCTTCGGCCGCTTCGACGTGATGTCGCGCGCGCAAACCGGCCGCCTCGTCCGCGCGCTGGGCAAGCACGATGTGGGGCTGATCCATGCCCACTTCGGGCCCGCCGGTTTACAAATGCTGCCCGTCGCGCAGCGTTTGGGTGTCCCGCTGCTAGTTACCTTTCACGGCTATGACGCCTCGGCGCTGCTCACCAGCGAACACTACTGCGCGGGGCTGAAAAAGCTGTTCGCCTATGCGTCGCCGGTCGCCGTTTCGCAAGCGGTCGCCGAGCGCCTCTGCGCCGCTGGCGCCGACCGGCTGCGCTTGAAGGTGCTGTACATCGGCATCCCAGTCGATGAATTCCGTTATGTAGAGCGGGTCGCCATCGCCGAAAAAAAGCGCCGCGGCGAAACCATCCGCTTCCTGCAGGTGGCGCGGCTGGTCGAGAAGAAGGGAACGGAATATACACTGAAGGCGTTCCGCGAGTTGCGCTGCACGCACCGCAACTGCACGCTGACCATCGCCGGCGAGGGACCGCTACTGAAAAAAATGCGCGCGCTGGCCAAAGAACTTGGCATCGATGACGCAGTCGTGTTTGCCGGCAAGGTGACCACCGCCGAAGTCGTGCAACTGATGGGCGAGGCGGACGTCTGCCTGCAACACAGCGTCACCGCCAGCAACGGCGACCGCGAAGGCTTGCCCACCGTGCTGATGGAAGCCATGGCGAGCGGGCTGCCGGTGATCAGCACGCGGCATTCGGGCATTCCAGAATTGATCGACGACGGCGTCAGCGGTTACCTGGTCGACGAGCGCGACGTTACCGGTTACGCCGTCAAATTGCGCGCCATCTTGCGCTGCGGCATGGAGATGGGGCGGCGCGGCAGGGCGGTGGTCGAGTCCCGCTTCAATCTGGCGACACAGAACGGCAAGCTAGCGGACTACTATCATGAAGCGGGGCAGGCCGCGTCCCGGCGTACGGACATGAACGGCTCCGCGGCTGTCCTTCCTGAAAATTCATACGGGCGAGTTTGGAGAGCGATCTAGCTGCTCCTATCTCAAGCCGCTTGTCTGTCTAAACCGAGGTGAGTTCGCCACGGAATACTCGAAGTAACGCTGCAGGATCCGTTTCGGGCGGTGCTCATTGAAAACAATCATGTGGTCCAGACAATCGCGGCGGATACTGCCGCCTCTCGACGTACGGATTTTGCCGTGCTGTTTACACGGGCATTTGGGAGAAACTCGTTCGAATATTCGATACACCGAGGAGGGATATATCGCCCGAGGCAGATGAGGCGATTCAAATCACCCGGGCAAGCGCAACGATTCCTGTCTGTTCACAGCCAAGTCCACAACCTATTTCGCGTCGGCCGTCATCTTTTAAGGGCGTGTCATTACCGCCTGTACCTGAGCGGCGTCTCCAACATCAATCCGCAACGAACGCTGCCACCTCTCCAGGTTTTCGTGACATCTTGTCGACCTCTCCCACGTGCAGTTCTTCCGCAGCAATAAGACGTCTGGCGTATTCTTCCAGGAACACCGAGCGATCGCG
>JBOIDL010000057.1:0-19892 GCA_050740435.1 Gammaproteobacteria bacterium | reverse complement strand
CTGACTTGGTGTACTGGCCTTGGGCGCGATAGATCTCGGCCAGGTTGTTGACGCTCGCGGCCACGTTGGGATGCTCGGGCCCGAGGGCTTGTTCCCAGATGGTGAGTGAGCGCTTATAGAGCGGCTCTGACTTGGTGTACTGGCCTTGGGCGCGATAGATCTCGGCCAGGTTGTTGACGCTCGCGGCCACGTTGGGATGCTCGGGCCCGAGGGCTTGTTCCCAGATGGTGAGTGAGCGCTTATAGAGCGGCTCCGCCTTGGCGTACTGGCCTTGGGCCTTGTAGAGCCCCGCCAGGTTGTTGAGGCTTTGGGCCACGTTGGGATGCTCGGGGCCTAAGGCCTTCTCCAGGATGGCGAGCGCTTCTTCGAGGAAAGGCCCCGCCTCGGTGTATCGTCCGATCTCCCGGGCAAGCGTCCCCGCCATGTTGAGATACGTCGGATTGTCCGGCTCGAGCTTGGCGGCCTGCTGGTAATACGCATAGGCCTTGGCGTAGTCGATCCGTGCGTAGGCAAGCTGACCCACTTGGTACGCCGCTTCCGCGGCCTTTTCGTTACTGGCGGTGAGCGCCATATTAGCGAGCAGCACTTCAGCGGCGGCTGTGTCGCCTTTGGCAAGCCCTGCTTGGGCTTGCGTCAACTGGTCCTCTGGCAGGTCTCCCTTGAACTTCGCAAGTGTTTGGCTCGCTCCGGCCAGCTTTGCCTTAAATTCAGCCAGCGATGCTGGGTTTTCTCGCTTTGCGGTGGCCGCGGCCAGCTCTTTCTCCAAGAGCGCAAGTCTGTTTTTCTCGGCGGCGCTGGTCTTAGTGAACTCGTCGCGCAATTCTTGTTCCCGGCGTTTGAGGCTCTCTTCGTGTTCCTTGAGCGTGACACCGATGTTGATGGTGGTATTGGCCCCGGTGCTGGTGACTGCCACGCCGCCTTGCTCTGCTGTAGTGTGAACGTTTCCGGCAATCCCACCGTCTCCGACCGAGACGCTCGTTGGTGAAGCTGGTTTTGAGTCAGCGGAGAAGTGGACGTACGCTTGCCATCCTGCAGCGGCGAGTGCCGCGATGAAAGCGCCGATGAAGCCCAGCGTGCGCTGATGATTCGGATCGCTTACCCAGCGCCACCTGGATGAGGTTGCGGTTGCTTGACGTTCCCCCGCGATTCCCTTGATCAATCTCTCTAAATCGTGCTCGAAGCGCGCGGGACTGATCTCGATCGCATTACGTTCCGCCAGTAAGGCAATCTCGGTCGGCAAATCTTTGGGGCCCGGCATCCGGGCGCCTTCGACCAGCGTGGGGATGACGAGCTTTTTACGGGAGAGCGCTTCGGCGATTTCGGTCCGGACGAAATCACGGGGACTATCGAGTCTGCGCTCGCCCTCGGGATCTTTCACTTCCAACCACTCATTACCGATGATGGCGATCAGCGCATCGCACTTTGCGATCTCCTGGCCGATCACGCTCGCGAACTCCGCCCCAGGCGCGATGGTGTCAAGGTCTCTAAAGACGTTCTCCGGCCCGAACCGTTCACGCAAGCGGTCGAAGATCCGCCCGGCGACGCCTTCGCTATCCTCGCGGCGATAGTTGAGAAAGACTCGCGGCATGTGCAATTGAATGCGTGGGATTATATGGGAAGTATATTCGCGACTTGTAGACGGCGGAGGTCTTTTCTACTGTTACTATGGATCGACGATAAAAAGCCCCTTGATTTCGGTTTCGGACCTTGAAAGTCGCGTCAAGGAACGCCCGGCTCCCGGCGGTCGGCGGGTACCAGGGCAATCGTGTCCCCCGAAAAATATTTTACACAATTGCGTATTACCCCCTATCTTTGCGGTGCAAGCCGATCGATACTTTATACAGTTGAGTACCACCCGTAGCGAATAGCGAACCCGCAGCCCAACCCCATCGCTAGCCCAGGCATGCCTCGGGAGATGCAAGCGCGCTGGACGGGCGGTCGAGTCCCTTCCCTCCAGTACCCGAGATCAAAGCCAACGCGAATGCTGTCGATAACGGCCAGCGCAACCATTCAAGCGGATCGAGCATGAGGGGAACAGCCTTACCGCCGAGTGTATCCATGAGCGATCGAAGCTCGATCCGCTTACCAGGCGCGTCGACGCGCGGCCCGGAACGCAGGCTGGTGCTGGCAACCGCCCTCTGCCTCGGAATGATGCTGCCGGTCCAGGCTGACTATGAGGCCGGGGTGTATGCCTATTACCGCCAAGACTACGAAACGGCGTTGCGAGAGTTCAAGACGGTTGCCGCGGCGGGCGACGAAAATGCGCAATACAATGTCGGCCTCATGTATTTGAAGGGACAAGGCGTGCCCGAGAATCCCGAAGAAGCTTCGCGCTGGTTCCATCGCGCCGCCATGCAAGGGCAGGTGGACGCGCAAAGCTTCCTCGGCGCTCTCCACGCCGACGGTGAGGGCGTGCACCAAGATTACTCACTCGCCGCCTACTGGTTGACGAGGGCCGCCGATGCCGGCCATCCGGCTGCCCAATGTTTTCTCGGTCAACTCTACTTCGATGGCCTGGGCGTCGCGCGGGATTATGTTCAAGCTTATGTTTGGTTCCGCTTGGCGGAGGCGAACGGCCACCGGGAGTCACGGGCCTGGCGCGAGAAAGCCGAGACGCGCATGAGCGCCGCGCAACATGAGGAGGGCGCCCAACGAGTCCACGAGCGGTTGCCGCATTGGGCGCGGCGGACTCAAGGGCTAGGGCAGCCGTAGCTACTGCGCTCCCGCGGTGGCTAGCCGAGTGTGAAGTCGCTCCCAGTTGCTCGACGGGGTACCCACAATTGCATGAAGTCACTGACCGAAAGGCGCTGCAGGCGTTCGTCGTCTTCGAAGATCGCGACGATTTCGTTGCTCTTAGCGAGAGTAAATAGCTCCTGTAGGTTACGCTTGAATTACCCCCTATCCTTGAAGCCGATTCCGGGACGGTTTTGAACCGCTTTCAACGCTCGTGACTACCTGGAAACCGAGGCGCAACGCTGCTTTGTTGAGCGGGAAATCGAAGCAAGCGAATTGCAAGGGCATGCTCGATTGCTTGTGCAATAAAAAAGCGCAAGCGAGATGTACGCCGTCGTATCCTTTGAGCCCGAAGCGCTCGGCGAACGACCCCGTCTGTCGAATCGCGGGTTCTTCCGGGATAAAGCGTAGAACCGATTTCCAGTGGCGTTCAAAGCGCCGTTTGACTGATGCGGCGTCGTTCCCCGTCAAACGGTCTTCGCGGCGCATGCGTCCTATGGCCGCTCTCATTTCAGCGTATGCAATGACGTGCGATGCCAACACTTCCGCTTGTGCGGCGGCGTTTTGCACTGTCTCGGTTCAGGACTCCTCAATGAACAGCTTGATATATGCGGAGGTGTCGAGGTAGAGGATCAATCGCGGTTCTCAGAAACGATCTCGGATGCCGTCTTCCCGCGTCCTCGAAGCTTCACGAGCTTGTTGGGAAGCATGGGTTTTTCGCCATTCCAGTTGACTCCGGGCGCATTCCGTAGCTGCAGGTGTAGAGCGGAGCGCATGCTTCTTCTGGCCGACTGCATCGGACTTAGTCTCGCAACAGCATGCTTGCGAGAGACTACAACGATTTCCTCGCCTTCCTGCACGCGCCGCAGGTACTGGGAAAGCGAGTTTTTTAGATTGCGCACCGAAACATCAGCCATTATTTTCTCCGTAGCCACATATTGTTAGATTGTAGCTACCGAACCGACACTTGTCGAGATTCGCCAGTAGCAACAAAAGATCAGAAACTGGAATTGGGATGATGGCAACGCACGCGGCCGGGAACGCAGGCTGGTGCTGGCAACCGCTCTCTGCCTCGGAATGATGCTGCCGGTCCAGGCTGACTATGAGGCCGGGCTGTATGCCTATTACCGCCAAGACTACGAGACGGCGTTGCGAGAGTTCAAGCCGGTTGCCGCGGCGGGCGACGCAAACGCGCCATACAATGTCGGCCTCATGTATTTGAAGGGACAAGGCGTGCCCGAAAGTCCCGAGGGCTAGAGCAGCCGTAGCTCTTGGGACGGCGGCTAGCCGAGTGTAAAGCCGCCGCCAGTTGTTCGAGGAGATACCCAAAGTTGCATGAAGTCACTGACCGGAAGGCGCTGCAGGCGTTCGTCGTCTTCGAAGATCGCGACGATTTCGTTGCTCTTAGCCGGGGTAAATACCTCCTGTATGTTACGCTTGAGTTTGTCCTTCAGCAGCGGCAGCGCCTCCAGCCGGCGGCGCGGATGGCCGAGCGGAAACTCCACGGCATATTCGGCTTGGGCGCCGTCCCGGAAACGAACCGTGACACGGTTACCCACGGCGCGTTGCTCTGGATCGTAATAATCACGGGTATAACCGGGATCTTCGATGACCTCCATCCGCGCGCGCAGCGCGTCGATGCGTGGATCGCTAGCGATCTCGTCCTCGAAGTGATGATAGTGCAACTCCCCGAATAAGAGACCGATCGCTGCCACGTATTGCAGGCAGTGATCGCGATCGGCGGGATTCGCAAGCCGTCCCTGCTTGTCGATGATGCGCAGAGCGGGTTTTTGGGTGGCGAGTATGATCTTGTCCATGTCCGCGAGCCGGTCTTTGACATCGGCATGCAGTTTAATCGCGCCCTCGGCCGCGGTCTGCGCGTGAAACTCACACGGGTAGGCCACCTTGAAGAGGATGTGCTCGACTACATAGGAGCTGAGCGTGCGGGAGAGATCCAGGGACTTTCCTCGCAACAACGCCGCGTTAAAGCCGTAGCGGGGGGCGCTCAAGGCATGCGCATAGCCCGGTTCGCCCGCGAGCGTCAGCAAGGCCAGGCGCACCCCGCGCGCCGTGGCATCGCCCGCGGCCCAGGATTTGCGCGGGCCGGCATCCGGCGCATGACGGTAGGCGCGCAAGGTTCCCCCATCCAATAGCGCCTGAGACACGGCGTTCATCACCTCTGCCTTGCTTCCTCCGAGCAACGCGTTGGCTAGCGCCGCCGAGGCGATCCGGACCAGGATCACGTGATCGATGCCGATCTCGTTGAAACTATTGGTCAGCGCCAGTACGCCCTGGATCTCATAAGCCTTGACGAGTGCCGTCAGTAGCTCACGCATGAGCAAGGGCTCCGCGCCGCGGGCGAGCCGCCGGCGGCTGATATAATCCGCGCACGCTAAGAGAGCCCCCAGGTTATCCGAGGGATGTCCCCATTCGGCGGCGAGCCAGGTATCGTTGTAGTCCAACCAGCGGATGAGACAACCGATGCAGTAGGCCGCTTGCACCGGGTCGAGCTCGAGATCGGTTCCCGGGACGCGTGACCCACCGGCGAGCAGCGCGCCCGGCACGACCGGCCCGATGTGGCGGCGGCACTCGGGGTTCTGTAGCGCGGCGCAAGCGCAGCCGAGCGCATCCATGAGGCAATAACGGGCGGCGCTGAGTGCTGGCTCGCTGGGGGGATCGTGACCGATGACGTAATCCGCGATGATGCCAAGCAACGGATCCGGGTCTTGCATGGCGGCGCTCGCTATTTCGTCATGGCCGCTCGGCGAGCGCAACGTAGGCTCGCGGCGGGGGACCGACGTACTCGGCCAGCGGCCGGATGAGCCGGTTGTCCTGCCGTTGCTCGATGATATGGGCCGCCCACCCGGCGCTGCGGGCGATGACAAAGATCGGCGTGAACAGTGGCGCCGGGATGCCGCAGGCGCGGTAGACCAGGGCGCTGTAAAAATCGAGATTCGGGAACAGGCGTTTCTCGCGCCGCATGACGGCTTCGATGCGCTCGGCGATCGCATAGAGCCGGGTAGCGCGAGCCTCCTCGCCGAGCCGGCGCGCCCACTCCTTTATTATCGGCGAGCGCGGATCGCGGCGCTTGTACACCCGGTGCCCGAAGCCCATGACGAGCTCCTTGCGCGCCAGCCGTTCGAGGATCCCTTGTTCGGCCTCGTCGGCTTCGCCGAAGCTCGCGATCAAGGCCATCGCCGCCTCGTTGGCGCCTCCGTGCAGCGGTCCGCGCAAGGCGCCGATGGCGCCCGCGATGGCGGAATAGAAGTCGGCCCGGGTCGAGGTGATGACGCGCGCCGCGAACGTGGAGGCGTTGAACTCGTGTTCGGCATAGAGAATGAGTGACACCTCGAGCGCGCGGCGATAGATTTCCTCACCGGCGTGGCCGTGCAAGAGGTGTAGCAGATGCCCGGCGAGATCGGCCGCGGGAGAACCGAGATCTATCCTTTGACCGCGGGTGTGAAACTGATACCAATAGAGCAGCATCGCGGCCAAGCGCGCCAATAACCGTTCCGCGAGGCCAGGGACGTCCGCCGATTCGGGTTCGAGACAGCCTAGGGCCGACACGCCGGTGCGCAGCACATCCATCGGATGGGCCGCGGCCGGTAGCCGTTCAAGAAGCGTTTTGAGGTCCGGCGGCAGTTCCCGCGCACCCGCCAGCCGCATGCCGAAATCACTAAGATGGGCGGTGTTTGGCAATTCGCCGTACAAAAGCAGGTAGGCGACTTCTTCATAACTCGCCTGCGCCGCGAGCTCGCCTACATCAAAGCCGCGATAAAAGAGGCTATCGCCCGCGGCCTCGGCCGTGCAGATCGCCGTGCGTCCGGCGACGATGCCCTCGAGTCCTCCCGTGGTCAGCACTCCCATCGTACTTCTACGCGGCGATCTCCAGATCCTTGATCACGGTCATCAAGAAGCGCGCGGCCTCGCCGCCGGTCGCGGCGCGATGATCGAAGGTCAGGGACAGCGGAATAATGGTATGGACGGCCGGTTGGCCGTTCCAGGCGACCACGGCCGGTCGGATGCGGCCGGCGCCCAGGATCGCGACCGTCGGCGGCACGATAATGGGGTTGGCGTAGCGGCCCCCGAAGGTCCCAAAGTTCGACAGCGTAATCGTGTAACCGCGAAGCTCTTCGGGAGGGATGGTACGCTTGCGCACCGCCTCGCGCATCGCATTGAGTCCTCGGCGCAGGTCCTCCGGCGGACGCTCGCCGACATCGCGCAACACCGGCACGAAGAGACCCTCCTCGGTGTCCACGGCGATCCCAAGCTCGATCTTTTTCAATAGGCGGCGCCCGAGCGCGTGGCTGTCGTACCAGGCGTTCAGAGCGGGCTCGGATCGACAGGCGGCGACCAGT
The DNA here is from genome assembly GCA_050740435.1 of Gammaproteobacteria bacterium. Lineage (GTDB taxonomy): Bacteria > Pseudomonadota > Gammaproteobacteria > JACCXJ01 > JACCXJ01 > USCg-Taylor. The sequence goes on along the minus strand of JBOIDL010000057.1, from coordinate 12,801 downwards.
GCGCGGATGAGCCGCAACGTCACATCGCTGGCCGGCGGCCAGGCGTCGATATCGGCATCCTCGCAAATCGTCACCGGTACCACCTCTGCGTGCGCCGAGGCCATGGTGCGGGCCATCGCGCGGCGCACCCCGCGCAAGGGTTCTAAGGGCCCCACTTCGGCCAGGATCTTAGCCACGCGCTGCACGTCCGCCGTGGTGATGGTTCCGTCCGGGCCGCTCGGCGTGACGATGGCGAGGTCCACCTCGAGGCGATGCGCTAGCGCCCGCACCGCCGGGGTCGCCTTGAGCCCGCCGGGGTGCGGGCCGACGGCGCTCGTTTGCTCTCGTAGTACCGTATCACTGCGCGCCACCTGGCCGACGACCGTACCGGCGTCGGCCGGGCCCCTGACCTTCTCTGGCTCGCCGGCGGACGCGAATTCAGCCAGGGGATCGCCGGTATGGACGAGATCACCGGCTTTGCCATAGAGGTGATGCACCCGGCCGCTGAAAGGACTAGGAATATCGACGATGGCCTTCGCGGTCTCGACCGAAACCAAGGGCTGGTCTTCTTTGATCTCGTCCCCGGCCTGAACATGCCAGCTTACGATCTCGGCCTCGGTCAGGCCTTCCCCTAAATCGGGCAGTTTGAATATATTCATGCGCTTCTCCTCAAGGCGGCGAGGGCAGTTTAGTGGATTATAAGCCGGCGCTTAAGCAATGTGTCGCGTTACTCTAATCACAGGCGCCTCCTAAGTCACCGTGCTCGGCGGGTGTGCGTTGCATCGCCGGGATGACTACAATGCCGATGTGCTGTCGCGCAATCGGCCACGTCCGTCGGCCTATCCGATATCGAAATCAATCTCAAGGAGCAAAACAATGGCAACCGAAGTCAAATCTGTCACCGAAGGATCATCGAGCGAAATCAAAGAAGTCTTTCCCTACCTTCGCGTCAAAAACGCCGCCGCGGCAATCGAGTTCTATACCCGAGCATTCGGGGCAAGAGAGCTATTCCGGTTGACCGAACCCGGCGGGCGAATCGGGCACGCGGAGCTTTCCCTCGGCGGTATCACGCTCATGCTTGCCGACGAGTATCCTGAATACGGCATTCTCGGCCCGCAATCTATCGGCGGCACCGGGATGTCCATTCACCTGCACGTCGTTAACGCCGATGTGGTGGCGGAGCGGGCCGTGGCCACCGGCGCAACCGTGCTTCGTCCGCTGGCCGACCAGTTTTATGGGGAGCGGTCGGGGACGCTGCTCGATCCTTTCGGACACGAATGGATGCTTGGGCACGAGATCGAGAAGGTCTCCCCTGAAGAGATGCAGCGCCGCTTCACGGCTATGTTCGAGTAATGCCCAACAAAGCAGATAGGCTGCGCAGTAACTTTTGCAGAGCTTCCATATCGTCTTTGAACAAACTTTAAGCGAATGATGTGATTGCGGCCCCTCTCTACCTCCGACAACAAACCACGACAATTTCGTCCGCCGCGCCCTCGCTGTTGCGGACGCTTTTTCTTCACCACGACGGGATCGTCATCGGAGCCACGATCCGTGCCTTGGAAAAACCTGGCCTCCTGACACACCTCGTCAGTCACCGGCGCGTGACGTTCCGAGAGCTTTTGGACCGCTATCCATGCAACCCTGGCTACCTTCATGTCGCGCTTCGGTGTCTCGCGGCTCAAGGCTGGATCACGCGAGCAGGCGTTCCCGGAAGCGATACGATGGTCTTCGAGGTGACGCCGCTCGGCGAGATCGCGGCGAAAACCTTTGCGCTGTATGCCGAGGTTGCGGAGTTTGCCTATTCGGGGATCCCCATGGAACGGCATCTCTTTCATCAAGAGGATCGCGACGCGGGGAGTGCCGAGCACTATGCACGGATAACCCGGCGCTGCATACAAAACTGGGATCTCGCCGTGAGCGATCCGGCGGACCAAGGATCGAGGCTCAATGAGATCATCCGCAAGCACCTCGACGGCATATTGGTCGGCCCTTTCATGATCGCGGCGAAGCTGCGCGGTTTGCTCAACGGCGATAACTTCGCCTGTGACGGAATCCCCGGACCGCACGACAACCTCCGCGCGGGCCTCGCGATGATCGAGCATTTGGGATGGGTCCTGCCAAAGGGACAGCACCACGCATTCACTGAGCTTGGGCGGGTAGCGTGCGAGTTCACGCTCCATTACGGGCTCACGCTCTCGTATTGGCCGATGTTCTGCCAGTTGCCGAGCCTCATCTTCAACTCTTCTCGACACATTACCCACGTCGCGCCCGGCCACGAGGAGACCCATGTCGATCGCAGCTTGAACGTGCTGGCAAGCGGTGTCGCACACCGGCCCTATTTCGAGGATTCCGAGCAGATCCTGATCGCGATCTTCAATCGGGAGCCGCTTGCGGAGCAACCGCGCTTCGTGGCCGACATGGGCTGCGGCGACGGGATCTGGCTCAAACGCATCTATGGGATCGTTGCGGCCAAGACCTTGCGCGGCCGACACCTGGACGAATATCCGCTCTTGATGATCGGCGCGGATTACAATGCCAAGGCGCTGGAAGCCGCCCGCCGCACCCTAGAGACCGCCGGGATTCAGAACATCACCCTCTTCGGCGACGTGACCGATCCCAGGCTTTTCGCGCAGGCCTTGGGCGAGCGCGGAATAGCGATTTGGGACGGCCTGCACATCCGCGCTTTCATCGATCACAATCGGCGTTATACCGACCCGCGGGATAGAGCGAGCGCGGACAAACGCCTCGTTTTATCCACAGGGGCTTATGCCGGCGAGACCGGCAATGCGATTCCGAACCAACTCCTCGAGCAGAATCTGGTCGAGCATCTCCGGCGCTGGGCGCCATTCATCAGGAAACATGGCCTAATCGTCATCGAGGCTCACAACGTCTATCCCCCGATCGCCGCGGCGTACAACGGCAAAACCCACGCCACGGCCTTCGATACCTATCACGGGTATTCGAACCAATACCCTATCGATTATGAAGCGTTCATTTCGCTTGCGGAGGAGGCGGGTTTGCGCACCGTCGCCCATGAGCAAAGGGTATATCCTTCGCGGCTTCCGTTTATCGCCATCAGCCTTAACCGGTTCAAGACCGCGGAGCCGGCGGCAGTGGCGGGCCGGCGCCCAACGCCGCCGCGAGGCCCGGCGAGCTGGCGACCGGACGGATCGGAGGACACCCTCGATGGCGAATCCTTGCACCGCTTTCTCTATCACGACGGCGATCTCACCCGCCCGCGGCGCTGGTGCGCCAGCAGCACCGGCATGCTGATACATGGTTTACTCGAAGACATCGAACGGCGGCTCGACCGTTGCCTCGACCCGAGCCGTACATCGCGGCAACTTACCCTGGTAGACTACGGCGCCGGCACCGGTCTCGCGACCTTGGAGCTGATCAAGGGCCTCCGAGAGACGGGGTTGATGCAGCAAATGCAGCGTAACGGCATCAACTTCAAGCTGCTGCTTTTCGATTTCCCTAGCGGCTGGTTCGCCAAGGCCTTTGATCTGCTCAACGCCTTCACGTTTATCGACTTTCATTCGCTCACGGATCCGGGCAGCGGTAAGATTCGGCTCATTTCCGACATCATTGCCGCGGAATCGGTGGACATCATTTATGCCAGCATGGTGTTGCACCTCGTACCCCCGAAGGCGATGCCGCCGTTGATCGATAGCTTCGCCGAGGTGCTGCAACCGCGCGGGAGTTTCTATTGGAACAGCCCGGACACGGCGTCGGCCTCAGCACATTCGGAACTCATCCACGCGCCGAATCGCGCATTGCGCCGGCTGCTCCTCGATGTCATCGACACTGAGGCGCGGGTGCATCAAGTGCTAGCCAATGTTCCTGCGGATCAACGCAGCGCCTTCGCGGACCTGCCGCAGCGACTCGCGGAAATCAGGCGATCCCTCACCCCGGAGAGGCGAGCGGTAGCCAAAGCACGCGCGGATAAACAGATCTTGGCGATCCCGACCCCTGTCGAGTATATCGAAGGGTTGATGGAAAAACGCTTCAGCGGTAATTTTTCAACCATGATATCGGTGCTGAGTGAAGACGAAGTGCTCGCCTTGGCACTACTGCCTGCGAACCAACGTTATTTCAACGAAATCGAGGATACGGAGCTACGCTGTAAGCTGATTACCTTATTGCTCCGCTACGATGTCCTGCCCCGATTCCGAGCGGGACCGGCTGGGAATGCCGCCGGCCTTAATCTCCACTGGACGTATGGCGAGCATGTAAAGAAGGGCTAAGGACTGAGAGCTTGTGAAAAAAATCTGCTGCGCTCGGGATCTCGCGTTCCGGCGGTGCTCGGAATCCTCATGTATTCACTATACACTCCGGTTCCTGCGCTCCGGCGGAACGCGACCTCCCGTCGCTCGCGACGATTTTTTCACAAGCTCTGAGAAGGCCAGATACTGAGCCCGTTGTGGTGAGGCACGAACCCCAACATCTGCTTCGTCACTCCAAACGGCGCGTATCCGATTCAAAGAGCCGCGAGGAGCGTGGCCATGTCCTTCAGACCGATGGCCTCGGTCTCAGTGCTGATCGGATAGCGATCAGAACCGGAATAGACAACGAAACGCCGGCTCGGCTTTAGGTCTTCGCAAGCGATGTGGAAGCCTTTTCCCGGTTTCGGCGAGAGCCCCCGCTTGATCTCTAGCGCCCACAGGCCATGGCCAGGGGTCTCCAAAAGCAGATCGATCTCGGCCCCGGCCGCGGTGCGATAGAAACTCGCGGTGGCATGGGCCGGCGCAGCGGCGAGCAGGTTTTCAAGGACGAAACCTTCCCAGCTCGCTCCGACCACCGGATGGCCGGCGAGCGCATTGTGATCGGGGATCCCTAAGAGGGCGTGGACGATGCCGCTGTCCCGGACATACGCCTTGGGAGATTTTACCAAGCGCTTCCCGATATTTCTGTGGAAGGGCCGCAGGCGGCGTAGCAGCAGGAGATCCGCCAGGAGATCGATATAACGGGTGGCGGTTTGTGCGCTGATCATCAACGCCGCCCCAAGCCGCGAAGCATTCAAAAGGGTGCCCTGGGCGTGCGCCAGCATCGTCCACAGACGCTCTAGGGTTTCTGCCGGCACGCGCGCCCCGAACAGCGGCACCTCCCGCTCCAGGTAGGTGCGAAGGAAATCCTTGCGCCATTCCAGACTTTGCCGGTCATCGTGGGCGAGGTAGCTGTCCGGAAAACCACCTCGTACCCAGAGTGCCGTCAGGTCGAAGTCGCTGCTTGCCGTTTCCAGGACATCGAATGGCGCCAGATCCACATAAGCGATCCGGCCTGCCAGGCTCTCACCCGATTGGCGCAATAGATCCAGAGAGGCCGAACCGAGGATGAGAAATCGTCCTGTGCGCCGGCCGCGTCTGCGGCCCTGATCGATGAGGCCGCGCAGGGTCTGAAAGATCTCGGGTATCCGATGGATCTCGTCGAGCACGACCAGGCGATCCTCGTAATCCCGCAGGAACAGCGCCGCTTCGGTCAGCTTGGCGCGGTCTTCCCGCGCCTCCAGGTCAAGATACAGCGATGCAGTCTCTTTGGCGATGGTCAGTGCGAGCGTCGTCTTACCGACTTGGCGCGGCCCGATCAAGGCGACCGCAGCTTGCCTCGCCAAGGCCTCGCGAACAATAACGGTAGCACGGCGCACTATCATCCTTGCATATTATCCACGATATAGGTGATATACAAGGAAAGCCCCGATGTCCTGCCCGATTCTGAGCGGGACCGGCCGGGAATGCCGTCGGCCTTAAAATCTATTCCCCGCGGTGGACCTTAGCGATGGGGTTTCCAAAGGGGAGAGGCGCAGCTCTCCCCTTTGGTCGTTCCACGGGGTTGCATACCCCGTGGTGGCGAAATCTAAATTGACTCTCCACTGGACGTACGGTGAGCATGTAAAGAATGGCTAAGGACGCGCTGCAAGACTCTTTGATTCCTTTCCGCGAGGAGAGGACCGGGATGCCGTTAAGGGTCGCCCCGTATTAACATTGACTCAGCCTAAAATTTAACTTAAAAGCACCACTCGTCTCCCCAGTTGCCCGGCATGTCTGCTAAGGAGGAAACAAAGAAATGAGAAAGTATCAACTTAGCTTCATAATTCTCGCTTCGCTGACTCTCGCTTCACTGTGCTTTGCCCAGTCTAGTCAAGAGAGGAAAGACGGTTCCGCGTCTACCGATTCGCGCACGGCACATGTAGTCCTCACCCCCGATCAGGTCAAGTGGGGACCTGCTCCACCGTCGTCGCTACCCACCGGCGCCCAGCTCGCAGTCTTAGAGGGTGACCTGTCGAAAGCCGGTGCGCCGTTCACCATCCGTGCAAAGTTCCCGGACGGCTACAGAGTCCTGCCACACTGGCACCCGACGGACGAAAGGATCGTCGTCCTTCAAGGCGCCTTCGGGATGGGGGTCGGGGAGAAGTTCGACCAGGCGACGGGCCATGAGCTGCCGGTCGGGTCGTACGCTCTGATGCCTAAAGGAGTGAGACACTTCGTTTGGGTGAAGGGCGAAACCGTGATTCAGGTATCGGGCATGGGCCCATTTGAGATTAACTACGTGAATCCTGGCGACGACCCGCGTAAGGTGTCGAAGGAGTAGGGGACAGGTTATATTTCTGGTATTCGCGAGGGATTGCGAGTGCCGGTGGAGTGGTTTCTCAGAAACTCAGCGGCGCGCCATGGCAGTCTCGTGCCCGGAATGGCCGAGCAATTTTACTCCGGTGCGTCAATCGACGAACAGATCGGGCAGCAAATTCTTCGTGCCTGGCACTACCGCATAGCGCGCGAGATCGATAACGCCCTCGGCGGCGAGCACCTCCTCGTCGGTGTAGAGATTGCCGGTATGCTTGTGGCTGTCGCGGTTCAGGATGATGTATGCGGCATCGGCAAGGATCTCGGGGGTGCGACAGCGGTCGGGATCGACGCCAGGTAGCATCGCCAATGCGGCGGTGCGAATGACCGTTCGCGGCCAGAGCCCGTTCACCGCGATGCCGTCGGCGCGAAACTCCTCCGCCATGCCGATCACGCACATGCTCATGCCGTATTTCGCCATCGTGTAGGCGCTGTGATGCTTGAACCACTTCGGGTTCAGGTTGAGCGGCGGTGCGAGATTGAGGATGTGCGGATTGCGGCCGGCCTTCGCCGACTGCTTGAGGTAAGGGATGCAGGCCTGCGAGCAGCAATAGGTGCCGCGCACGTTCACGTCTCGAGCGTGCCGGTGAGCGAGATCGCACTCGCGTTGTTGACCACGATGTCAATGCCGGCATCGGTCATAACGGCGAATTCCCATTGGATCGAGTTTTATGGTAGTCGAGGTTTTGACATCCTTACCTACAAGACAGTTCGAAGCCACGTGCAATCGACTCATCCCTCACCGAACTGGTTATTCTTGCGAGAGGAGACCCAGCTCACGCAGCAGGGCCAGGGACCGTTGGTGGTTACAGGTACGAGGGCGCCGACAAACTGGAAGCGGGCTACGATGGCAAACTCGTATGGTGTGCCTTCTTTGGAACCGAGCTGGTGGGCGAATGAAGTGCGAAATGCGCGCAAAAAGGTGGATGGGAAAAAGCAAGTGCTCATTGTTAGCGTACAAGGGTCGAGCGGCGGCGGGGAGCAGGTGCTCGTCGACGACTTTGTGAAGACAGCGTTACTTGCAAAAGGCGCGGGAGCTCAGATTGTGGAAGCTAACTTTTCGTGTCCAAACATTCCTGGAGAGGTTTGCGGTGAGCTTTATGCGGACGCTGGGCGCGCGGGGCGCGTTGCGGGAGCAATAAAAGAGTCATTAGCTGGCACACCTCTTTTCGTCAAGATCGGTTACTTGCCGCATTCTGATCTTTCGGACCTCTACCAGTCCCTTTGCGACCACGTCGATGGTATCGTGGCAATTAATACGATATCTGCTCCAGTGCTCAACGCTAAGGGTGAGCAAGCTTTTCCCGACGGGGCACCCGGTGTTTCCCGTCTTACTGGCGGGATATCAGGGCATGCCGTCAAGCCATGGGCCAAGGAGGTTTGTCGGCACCTGGTTCAATTGAGGCGGGCGCACCGAAGTAGGCGGCTAACAATCCTAGCTGCAGGTGGCGTCTTGGCTGCTCAAGATGTCTTCGAATACCTGCGCTTAGGTGTGGATGGCGTGCAAAGTTGTACTGGCGCACTCCTGAATCCTTACCTAGCCTACGACGCCAGGACGCTCTTCTCCCAACGGTCCGCAAGCGAATGGGGCGTTGGACCGCAAAAAAGATCAGGCGGTCGTACGGCGCGCAACACGTAGAACTTATTTGGACTTCTCGACCCGACGTCTCGCTACCAGTGTCAGTGTGCGACGGAGCTTGCAAGAAAGCTCGGACTAGAGCTTCCAGGCGCTCATAGAGTTTCATCGGCTCCGCCCCATTCTTAATTGACTCCAACACGCGGCGCACCGCGGAACGATCCGATCTTCCATTTTCCTTACTTCTGCCGTAACTAAATGGCATTCATCCCAATTCAAGTAGATGTCGGAGAAAATGGACGCAAGTGTATAGTAGGCTAACGTCTTGTCTCCCGAGCGTGCAAGCTGCATGCACTGTCGCCTCAACGAAGCCAAGTTATCTTATCGACGTAAAGACCTCGAGCGAGATTTTGCTCATGTGTTCTGCTTCTTCGCTTTCCACACTCGCAGTATGGATCTTACTTGTTCCAGCCTCTTGGGCTACTCAAGAACTTTTTTATTGTGGCCACCTGTTCCGGAGATATACGCCGCTGTTCTTGAGCAGTCTCGAGCAGAACTTCGCCGTCAGTCAAGGAACACAAAGTGATCCAGTTTTCAGCGAGATTCGTCCGTGCTTCGGCTATCGAATAGTCGAAGATCACAACAGCCTGATTTGCTTCAGCTCCCGCATCACGAATGGCAGAACAGAAGCTTACCTTACTGCCGGCATCCGACACCAGATCCTCAACTAATACTACAGACTGACCGGTTCTGAGAGCACCTTCGATTCGGTTTTTGTGCCCAAACTCCTTTGCTGTCTTCCTCACGTACACCAAGGGTAAGTCCAATTTATCCGCAACGAGCGCCGCGAACGGAATCCCGGCTGTTTCCCCGCCCGCGATCACATCCACTTTTACCCTGCTCATCAGCGTCCTAAAGCGTTTGCATAGAAAATCAACCACTTCTTTCCTCTCGGAAGGATAGGAGAGCACTCGACGGCAATCAACGTAGATCGGGCTTAATATCCCTCCCGTAAAATTGAAAGCGCGGTCTGTGGCGAAACTAACAGCATTGATGTCTAGCAGAATATTAGCTACGCGTCGCGCTATGTCATTCATCTTCGGTATCACCTTATCGTGGTTAGTTGCCCATCTTGACTTTACATGCTATCCGCGAGTCGAATCGTCAACGCTGGCGAGAGCAGGAAACAGTGAAGACATTGAAGACACCCTTTTTTGATCGCGGGCCTCAGTTAACTACAGACCATTCCGATCCGGCCGGCCTTTGGAGGAAGCGGTCGGCCGTTACGGCACCTCCGAATTTTTATTCCGATCTAGGGGCGCAATTTACCAGTGAGACGTTCACACGAGTACTGAAAGATGGGGGGATGACGATCATCATGGACGGGAAAGGCCGCTGGGCGGACACTGTTTTCATCGAGCGTCTCTGGCGCAGCTGAAGTATGAAGACGTTTAACCTCGGAGCTTATGAACCCTACGGAGAGGCTCAACGCGGCATCAAGCGGTATTTCCGTTTTTATAACACCGAACGCCGTCATCAAGCCCTCAACCGTCATCCGCCAGATGCACTTTATTTCGGTCGACAGAGTCTGCCCAACGCGGCATGATGAGGAGCGTAAATTCCCCCCTTAAGTCTGTGTCCAAATTTCGGAGTCCATTTCTGAGCCAGGCCACTATCAGGGCGAGGGCCCGCGTAGGGTGGATTACGGGCTGCGCCCTCAGTCTAGCTCTCATATGTACCTTAAGACGACGGCGTGATATCCGCTTTCCCGTTGACCGGGTCAGCCGGCGCACTTTCTTTCCTCGTGGCCTGCCAGGTCCCCGGACAACCGTTGATGTCTTTCCAACTTCCTCCGCCCTTGGCCGCTGACAGGAATCCGTCGAAGGTCGCCGCATCGTAGCCTTCGTAGGTAAATCCGCCTTCCATTTTCCCGGAGTCCTGGATCACGCCTTCAAGCGCATACGCATAGCCGGAATTATCGGTGAGGTTACCGCTTACCTTGCCGCCTTCAATCGTGATGGTCCCGTCCCCAATCCCATAGCCGCACTTGTCGTCCTCGCCGGGACGCGCGGTCTTGGTGCCGCCCCCGACCTGCCACGCGCCGTCGAATTTGGTGGTGGTGATCATCGAGGAATTGGCATTGATGTCGCTGCAACCGCTCACAGCGCCGCACACAAGAAGTGATACCGGTATTATAATTTTCATGCTCCTACCCCGCTGAAGTCTTCGTTAAACAATAGTTCTTGCTCAAGGAGCTAAGAGGGCGACAGACTCGCGACAGCGGAAATCGCCGCCGTTTGGGTCCGCTCCGCGAGCGCCATCGGCACCTTGTAAATATCGAAATGGCCCGAGGCGTCGTAGCTCTTGTACATCGCCTGCAACTCATACATCCATACGCCAAAGAAGAATGCGAGATCGATGAGATCGCGGCGATTCACCGCGGTCCAACGGATCAACCGCCAGAAGTGCGCGCGCTGTGGGCCTCTGAGTCCGACCGAATAGATGATCCGCCAAATGATGCCCAGGTACCGCCGCACCAACGTGAGGTTCCACGGCGCGGTGAGCGGCAATTGGCCTAAGTACTGTGTTCGGTAATCCCGCAAGAACGCCGTCGCGCGCTCGAACACGTGTTCGGGAGCACACAGGTGTGTCAGTATTTGCCTGTAACCCGCGCTCAAGGTTCGAGCATCCATCTTCGGCACGATATTGGTTTGGCTCTCGTGAAAATCGAACTCGTAGATGAGCCGCCCTTCGCGTTTCATGCGATCGTATAACTCGGTGCCGGGAGGCGCCTTGAGCACGCTGACCCCGGCGATGACGATTCCGCAGTCTTGGATGAAATCGATCTGGCGCTGGAAAATCGCCGGTGTGTCGGTATCGAAACCGACGATAAATCCGGCTGTGACGATGAAGCCCGAGCGGTGTAGTTGGCGGATGCTGTCGAGCAAGTCGCGGCGCGTGTTTTGCCGTTTCTTGCAGGCGATGAGGCTGTCTTCGTCAGGTGTCTCCACACCCACGAAGATATGCCGGAAGCCGGCGTCCAACATCAGTTGCATGAGCTCGGGATCATCGGCCAGATTCACCGTCAGCTGGGTGGCAAAACCGACGGCGCGCTGTTTGTGCCGGCGCCACTCGATCAGCGCCGGCAGGAGCTCAGTTTTTAAAAGCTTCTTGTTGCCGATGAGATTGTCGTCGGCGAAGACGACCAGATCGAAGCGGTCCAGATCACCAAGCGCCTCGAGCTCGGCGATGATCTGCGCCGGGGTCTTGGTACGCGGCCGCCGGCCGAAGAGGGCAGTCACGTCGCAAAAGTCGCATTGATAGGGGCAACCGCGCGAATACTGGACGATCGCGAACCCGTATTGACTGAGATCGACCAGCTCCCACAACGGGACCGGGGTCGTGTGGACGTCAGCCATCTCGGGCGAAGTGTAGGTAGGCTTGGGACAGCCCTCTGCCAAATCAGCAAGGAATCGCGGCAGCGTCACCTCGGCTTCGTTGAGCACGAAATGATCAACGCCCGGAAACGCGGCGTACTCGTGGGTGAAGAGCGGCCCTCCGGCGACGACTTTCGCGCCCGCCAACTTGCAGCGCCGGATCAGCGCTCGCGCGGCGGTAGCTTGGACATTCATGGCGCCGATGAAGACATAATCCGCCCATTTGAGATCCTTGTCGGCAAGGGTATTTAAATTGAGATCGATGAGGCGCTTATTCCACTCCTTGGGCAACATGGCGGCGACGGTTAGCAATCCGATCGGGGGATAACTGGCCCGTTTTCCCGATATCCTGAGCAGATTACTCATCGACCAGAAGGCGTAAGGCATCTCGGGGTAGACCAATAGGATATTCATGTGCTCCTCCACCTTGCCATATCTTAGTATCGTTATCCGGCCGCGGGCGGGCGGCTCGCCCGTGCGCAGGCGATCAAGTTATCTAAGGAAACTCTTAAGCTACTGCGCCGCCCATCTGCTTTGTCGCATGCTCGCTCGTCGCTCGCCTATCTACCTGATATGTCTCGCGACTCGCTGTGCGGCTTCGCGCAGCTGGGCGTGCTCATAACACTTATTCAGAATTTACCTAAACCATAAGCGTATCTCTATCGCCGCTTCATTCCAAGCCCCGCCCATCGAGCTGCTTCAAGTATAAAGCGCACGCAACTCCGCGATGCGCTCTTCTATCGGCGGATGGCTCATAAAGAGCCGTGCCAGGCGCGAGGGCTTGCCTGCGAACCCGAACGCCTGGAGCTGTTCGGGCATGGGATCGCTGAACCGAAGCGTCTAGGCGTTCCAAGGCCCAAATCATCTTGTCCCGCCCGGCCAGCTTGGCCCCGCCGGAGTCGGCGCGAAACTCGCGCCAGCGGCTGAACCACATCACGATGATCATCGCCAGTACGCCGAGCACCATCTGGGCGATTATCGTCGTGCAGCCTCACGATCTCTTCGCGGACGACCGGATCCACGAGTTCAATATTGTGTTAAATTCCATACGCAAGCCCTAATCCTAACGAGGCTCTGCCTCAGACCGCCGAGGTGTATTTCAGTAGCGTTTAAGTCTGGTTTGGGGTAACAAGGCTCCGGTCGAGCCTGCAGGGCTGTGCCCTGAATAATAAGTACGAGCTCGAAGCTC
>JBOIDL010000056.1:0-20261 GCA_050740435.1 Gammaproteobacteria bacterium | reverse complement strand
ATATCGCCGTGCATAATCGCGACCCCAAGCCCTTCGTCTGGACCGCCAAGGCCAATGACATTCTGCAGAAGGTCATTCGTGCCAATCGCCGTTTAAGTTCCAAGAACAACGAAGCACTACACTAGGACCCGATGTCATCCATGGACTCGCCGGGTCCGATACTATCGATGGCCTTGAGGGCAACGATATCATCTGCGGCGGTACGGGAGACGACATACTCTTCGGAGGCAACGGCGCGGATGCACTCAACGGCGGTAGCGGCACCGACACCTGTAACGGCGGCAGCGGTAGCGATACCGGGGCCAGTTGCGAGACGGAGATCAGCATCCCATAGCAAACAGGCAACGGTCATAATCTAGGTTTTTTCTTTCGTCATGCCGGTGAAAACCGGCATCCAGTCAGCCTTCATGCGCCGCACTGGACCCCGGCTTCCGCCGGGGTGACGGTGATATGGCGGTCATCCATGCTTAGGAAAATTATGCCCGTTCGTGGTATATATGCCTCCCTTGGATCGAGCGGCCGATCCGAATCGCCCGCAGCTACCGAGGCCACACCGCGGATCTGCCGGCCCTCTTCGATGAGTTAAACATCAGCCTCGTCGTATCCACCTATCAGGCCGGCAAGGTCATCGTGGTGCGCAGGGACGGAGAGGTGCTCAATACCCATTTTCGCACCTTCGACAAACCCATGGGCATCGCCGCGGACCGGGCGCGGCTCACCATCGGCGGCACCAACACCGTCTGGTATTGCCGCAACGTGCCGGCCGTGGCCCCGAAGCTCGAACCCGTAGGAAAGCACGATGCCTGCTACCTGCCTCGGCGTATCCACGTCACCGGCGACATCGACATCCATGAGATGGCCTACGACGGCGAGGCCGATCTCTGGATCGTCAACACCCGCTTCGGCTGTCTTTGCACCCTCGATGCCGAACATAGCTTCTATCCCCGCTGGCGCGCACCCTTCCCGAGCGCCCTGGCCGACTCGCTCCGCGGCCTCGCGCATCTGGGCTTGCTCGCGACACCTTTGCAGACCTTCCTTAATTCGATTTTACGGATTCGATCGCGGTTTCCGCGTGCGGCGGCGTGATGAGATCGCCGGGAAAATCGCAGCGAAACGTACTGCCTTCTCCGACGGTGCTGGCGATGTGCAAGCGCGCCTGGTGCCGCTTTAGCACGTGATTCACGATGGCCAGGCCGAGGCCGCTGCCGCCGGTCTCGCGCGAGCGGCCCTGATCGACACGGTAAAACCGCTCCGTCAACCGCGGCAGGTGTTGGGGCGGGATCCCGATTCCGGTATCGCTCACCTCGAAATGCGCCCCCGAGGCGTCTTTATACCAGCGGATGCGGATCACCCCGCCTTCAGGCGTATATCGGATTGCATTCACGACCAGGTTCGAAAAGGCGCTGTGCAATTCGTTCTTTGCCCCGAGGATGCTTAGCACCGGATCGATCTCGAGCGAGAACATGTGGCGCGGCTTTCCGGCGAGCGCCTGCGCCTCTTGATAAATCGTGCCGATGAGCTCGGGCACCTGCACCGGCCGGGCGTCCGTGATGTTATCGGATTGTCCTAGCCGCGAGAGCAACAGCAGATCCTCGATGATGCTTTGCATTCTTAAGGTTTGCGTCTCAAGCTGCGCCAAGATCGGACGCCAGGCCTCGGGGCAGCGATCCGGATCACCGACTAGGATTTCCAGGTAGCCTCGAATAACCGTCACCGGGGTGCGCAGCTCGTGGGACACGTTGGCTACAAAATCCCGGCGCACTTGATCGAGGCGGTGCAGGCGCGTGATATCGCGCGCCGTTAAGAGGCGCTGGTCCGCCCCGAAAGGCACGCTGCTAATACTGAGTATACGCTCGGCGTTCAGCGGCGAGGGGACCTCCGCGGTACGACTCGAACCGGTATCGTGGTTTTCGTTGAGCAGGGCGGTGAACTTCGGATCCCGCAGCAGATTGGTGATCCGTTGCCGCCAGTCTTGCGGCCACTGGATCCCGAGCAGGCTTTCGGCCGCGGGGTTGGCCCATTCGATCTGGTCGTTCGTTCCAAGCACGACGGCGGCATCCGCCAGGGCGGTGGTGGCGTGCCGGAATTGCTTAAGGTAACCGGAAAGTTTCTTTTTGCGCTTCTTTTCACGATCGCCCAGAACGTCCACGGCGCGGCAGATATCCTCGAAGAGCCCCGGAGAATCGGGCGCGGGATGACGTTTGCGATGCGGGATCCAAAACCGGAGCTGCGCGAGCCGGCGGTAGTGCCACACGCAGTGTCCCAGCGTCCCGATCCAGAGGGCGAGGAAAAATTGATCGATGAGGGCGCCGATGATCCCGGAGGCCACCGAGACCCCCAAGAATCGCCACAAGTCCGGACGCATCACGGGCGGCGGGGCGGTATGAATCCCCTTATTGGGCCGAGAACCGGTAGCCGACGCTGCGTACGGTTTGGATCAAGCGATCGTATCCGTGCGGCTCCATGATTTTTCGCAACCGCCGGATATGCACATCCACGGTGCGTTCCTCGATGTAGATGTTGTTTCCCCACACCTGATCGAGCAACTGGCCGCGGGTGTAAACCCGTTCGGGATGCGCAATAAAAAAGTGCAACAGCCGAAATTCGGTCGGGCTGAGCTGCAAAGAGGTATCTCGCGCCGTAACCCGATGCGTTCTAACGTCGAGTCGCAGACCCTCGACCTCGATCGCATCCCGTGTTTCTTCGTGGGCCGTGCGCCTGAGCACGGCCTTGATGCGGGCGACCAACTCGCGGGTGGAAAAGGGCTTGGTGACATAATCGTCGGCGCCGACGTCGAGGGCGCGCACCTTATCCGCCTCCTCTCCGCGCGCCGTGAGCATGATGATGGGGATGGCGCGGGTGCGTGCATTGCGCTTGAGGCGCCGCGCGAGGTCAACGCCGCTCACCCCCGGGAGCATCCAGTCCAATAACACCAGGCCGGGTACGCCGGCGGCGATCGCGGTTTCGGCCTTTTCAGCATCCGCCACTTCGGTACACTCGAAGCCAGCCCCCGACAGCGCCAACCCGAGCATCTGCCGGAGCGCCGGCTCATCATCGACGATCAAGATCTTTTCCGTCATAGGCATTGCCGTCAAAGATTACCGCGTAGTCAATTTGAGAAACCCCATCGCGAAGGTCCCCGCGCCCAGACCGCGGGGAATAGATGTTAATTAAAAGTCAATTGCATTACAGGAGTGTGACCGCTCATTCGCGCGCCCGCCGGCCCTTGTTTACATGCACTTTCGATTGGCCGTGCTGTGTGAGCCGGAGATTGTCACACAACCGTCATCATACCGTCACTAAACAGAAATATTTAAACCTTACGATTCTGCGAGTTCGCGGCCCGGAAAAGACAATTAGTTTCTCGTATTCAACGCCATGGGACACGGCTTTTCGTGATCATGGCCACACCGGTTTGGCCGTCGAGAAAGGCCGCGGACGCGGCCGGGGGAAACGTCCCTCACAGGCGCGAGGCGCGGCTGCTAGGGGCTTGAAAATCCATAACTATCGGGAGGAATACCAGTGAATAAACGGTTGATTGCATTGTCGGGATTGACGCTCACGGCCGGTGCCGTGTTTTTCGTGCCCCGTGCCGATGCGGCCAATGACGCCATGATCGAGTTGCTCAAGGTACTGAAAGACCAGGGCACGATCACCCCGGAGGCCTATGAACAGCTCAAGGGTGCTGCCCAAGCCGATGACGAACAGAACACGGCCGGTCAGTCCGAGATCAAGCAGGCCGCCGAGACCCTGCCCAAGGTTGAGACCAAGGAGAAACTGGAGATCTCAACACCGGATGGGGCCTTCAAGTGGAGAATCGGCGGGCGCCTCCACACGGATGCGGCTATCTATAGCAACGATACGGGAACCGGGGACACCACGACGCTGGCCAGCGGTGCCGATATCCGGCGCGCCCGCTTGGCCGTGGAGGCGACCTTGTATCGCCATTGGCAGCTCAAGCTCGAGTACGACTTTGCCGGGGCTGGTGAGGTCGATGACGGTATACGGGATGCCTATCTCCGCTATCTCCACACGGCGGGTTGGCCCCTTTCTCTCACCGTGGGCCAATTCAAAGAGTACCTCGGGCTCGAGAGCATCACGAGTTCCAACGACATCAGCTTCATCGAGCGGGCTTTGCCCTCCCGCACCTTCAATGACATCGCCGGTGGGTCCGACGGGCGGCGGATCGGCGCGGGGCTAAACACCTATGGTAACAATCTCTGGACGGCCTCGGCGGGTATTTTCGGCAGGAACGCCTCCGGGGAAACCGGCGCCGACGAGGACGAGCCCGACGCGTCCGATCCGATCACCTTCGTCGGGCGCCTCACTTTTTCGCCGGTCCACACGGAGAATCGCGCCGTGCACCTGGGCTTTGCCGGCTCCTGGCTGAACCCCGACGACAACGACACGGTGCGGATCCGCTCTCGGCCCGAAGCGCGGATCGGCGCCGACCGCCTGGTCGATACGGGCGATCTCGATGCCGCGGACGTGTCTCGCTATGGGGCGGAGGCCGCCGCGGTCTATGGGCCCTTCTCGCTCCAGGGCGAGTACCTGCGCGCCGACATCAATCCGGAGGCCGCTGGGGGCCCCGATGTCGGTTTCGATGGCTGGTACGTGATGGGAAGCTGGCTCCTGACCGGCGAATCCCGCGGCTACGTGTTTGAGGAAGCGAGGTTCAAGAACCCGAAACCGAGGGGCATCGTAGGCAAGGGCGGCATCGGTGCCTGGGAGGTTCTGACGCGCTACAGCAGCCTGGACCTGAGCGATGAGACCGTGGACGGTGGCGAGGAGGATAACTTCACCTTCGGAGTCAACTGGTACCCGACCCCCAACTTCAAGTTCATGGCCAACTACGTGAAAGTCCTCGACATCGAGGGCGGCGATTTCGACGGGGCCGAGCCCGATATTTTCCAGCTAAGAGCGCAGGCTTACTGGTAGCTCGTCACCTCGACCGGCAAACCGCTTCCCCCGAACCTTGGCCCCACCCTCGCGGTGGGGCTTTTTTGCCGATGCCGAGTATTATTTGCGACGAAATCACCTTTTGCTGTGCTCCTCCAGCGCTTGGCGGTCCGCCTTCAAGCACGTGCTGGTGAGATGGCAGCTACGACTGTGTCGATCGCCTTGTCTTGAATGCCTACTTCGGGTTGGCTTACTCCGCCGGTGGCTTTCGTACCTGGTGGCGAGGGCTGCAACGAGAGCGCCGATGACGAGCTGGACAATGCGCACCTTATGCGGATGGCAGGGCGCTTCAGCCGCCGAGTGCGCGGCTGGGCAAGCGCGAACGGCGTTCCCCTCATAGACTGCAGCAGTGAGGAACGCAAGCATAAGATCGCAGAGGAACATCTCAAGAAGAACCCCGATGCCCGCGGGCTATTCCTGGTGCTGGTGGGTCGGGCCGGGCCAGCGTCTGGGATGTAAAACGCTCCCCCAGGGGGTCATCCAGAACCTATAAGGATTGAGACGACCATGGATGGTCGTTTCAATCCATTGTTCGTGTCTATGTTTCGCGTTGGACCTCGAAGAGCAGCAACGCAGCGGGTTTCACTACACCTACTCGGTCTATCAAGTTGAGTACAGCCGTAATCTCCTCTTTCACCTGGGCGGGCAGATGGAGCAGGTCTTTCAGGGGGTGATTGACCGGACTCGGGTTCGCTTGAACTTGCGATTCCCCGTGGTCTTGCCACGGGGACACCGATTGTAGAATGGTGGGATGGATGAAGATGAGGTTAGGAAGGGGCACCATTGCGCGTGGCAGATCCACTATCACGCAGTATTTCCGGTGAAATATTGCAGGGCGCTACTTGATGAGGAGAGGTGGTACGGATTATTGTAAAGACGGCGGAAGGGATTGCGCAGCGGTACGACATTGAATTTGAGTCGATAGGGTGCGATGGGGATCACATTCATATTTTGTGTTCGGCGCATCCGAAGGTGTCGCCTGGGCAAGTGGTCAGGGTATTCAAGAGCATTGCGGCGCGTGAGGTATTTCGGAGAAAGCCTGGCGTGAAGAAGGAGTTATGGGCGGAGAGTTCAACGAAGCCCCTGTCCCGTTCCGCTGGAAAAAGTGAGGATCCGCGCCTTGAGGTCTTGCTTTGAGGTGACGCGGATATGTCGAAGAAAGGTCCGAGCCATTTTGGAGAAGGCACATTCGATCAGATTGAGCCAAGAGCCATGTTTGGGCGTATGAATATATTCAAAGCGTCCCGGGCGGGTGGAAGACGATCTGGTTTGTAAAGTATTTAATGGAACTTACTACTAGGCCAGCCTCTCAGCTCAGTCTGCCGACGGTTTTAGCCTCGCATCGGTTTGCAGATGTGACAATCGATAAATTCACAGACTCTGAGGGGACCGTGCTCCTTGAGACCCTCATCAAACCGACGGTCCCATCCCCCGAGACGCCACCCGAATCCACGGCATCACCAATACCCACGTCCGCGGAGAGCCGGTCTTTGCCGAGACGTAGCCCATCATCGCCAAGGGGCGCGCGTGAATATCTCACAAATTGGTTGTGATAAATCTCACAGAAATACGATGGCACGCCTGTAATGTGCAATTGCTTAAATGCAGGGTCCACTGTACGCGGTCATGGCTGCGGTCTGCGTCGAGCCGCAGCAGCCAATCCAGGCAAGATCCTGAACCAGTTGGCGGCCATAGATATACAGCTTAGGGGCGTTGGACGAGGGGAGAAGGCAATGGCACATTCATGCATTCTGGACAGCCTTACCAAGAATGAGCTACTCGCGATACTCGACTTTATTGCCGCATGCAATGAACCTGCGCGCAGGCCTCGCTTTCGAGAGGCGTTGAGCACCCTGAGCAGAGAAATCATGCAGTGTGACCGCACCATGGTAGTCCCCTGTGCAAAGGGGCTTCCCACCGCTGCACCCAGATCCAGGCCATGTAGACGCGTTGACGAAGTTACAGTGGAGCTAGAACGCAGGATAGCTTCCGAACGGAGGAAAGTCGGGAAAGACGTTCCTACCGGGAGAGGACAACACGATGCTGGCTTGAAGGGTGCCGTATGCACGCAGCCGTGCTACACAACCGACCGCAGTGCGCCCTTGGTTGAGGTAACCCACGATACGGGCGTGTATCGTGCGTGCATACTGCTCAGCACACAGTTTGCCTGCCTAGTTTCCTCTAGCCGGACTTCAATCGGTGTAGAACGAGCTTCCATCATCCTTCCATACCTGCTTCTTCACATCGAGGAAGCCTATCGGCAGATCGGCTCTCATATCGACGAAGACGACGATCATGATCGCGATGGTCGGAACGTTGTTGCCAGGTCGGGGACAATCGACTCTTTGTTAACCCCCCGAGAAAAAGACGTTATGACATGGATCGCGCGCGGCAAGGGCAGTTGGGAAACTGGAACGATACTGGAGATCGCGGAACGCACGGTGAAATTCCATCTGCAAAACGTCTATCGCAAACTGGGCGTCGTAAATCGCGCCCAAGCTGTAGCAAAAACGGTTACGCATGGCCTATTGTGAAGGGCACGATCAATGGGGGGTTTCATGAGCGCTAGTATGGAAATGGCCCGCTGGCTTCGGGGGGATCTTCTTCCTGGGCCCACAGTGCGCGAGTTGAGGCGACACCGCCAAGGGCCAGCGCATCAGGGATGCAAAGGTTTGACCCTAGCTGGTGTGCCTGTGTCATGCCCTTTCGCGTTAGTTTACTAGAGGCTATGGTTAGCCTGTTTCACAAATTCGCTGGGCAATATCGTCGACCGCAAGGTTTTCTCGGTCGGCTTGCCGGGTTCAGTATGGATCGAATGAACCGTCAGGCCAATGACTGGACCCTGTCCCTGCTGGAGATCGGCCCTAGCGATAACGTGCTCGAGATCGGATTCGGTCCAGGGCAGGCGGTGGAGAAGGTACTGTCGCTTGTCCAGTCCGGGAAGGTGGCGGGTGTCGACCTCTCAGAAGCGATGCTCGCCCAGGCCACCAAGCGCAATCTCACGGCGGTTCAGAACAGACGCCTCGATCTGCGTTGCGGCGACGCTGCTTCCCTGCCATTTCCAGACAACACCTTCAACAAGGTCTTCGCGATCAATGTAATCTATTTCTGGGAGCATCCTGGCCACAACCTAAAAGAGGCGTGGCGGGTAATGAAAGACGGTGCACGAATAGCAATCTACATGGGCGACCGTGACCAAATGGCGAGGCTCCGGATTACGCAGACGGGCCTCTTCCATCTTTATTCCGGAGAGGACTGCCAGAGCCTACTCATATCCACGGGTTTCCGAAACACGCGCTTTGAGATGAGGCCGATTAAGCAGGGACCGGTTTCAAGGGCGGTCTGCACCTTGGGAGAAAAATGAGGGCGCCGCAGCTACGGTAATGCAGAACATATAGTGGTACCAACCTTATCAATCCCCTCATAATTTCCCCGCTATATGATGCCGAAGACCTCGCGGTAGAGGAGTTGTACTTGCAGTAGCTCGTAGAATTTGTTCATCAGGGGCTTTGGCCAATCCTTTCGCATGCCAGCCAGGAGAGCGTGGTAGATACGGCCTTGACGGAAGAAGGAATAGGTGCGCCTTCTGGAAGTATTCGCTTTGATGGTACGCTCCAGGCCGACGCTATCCCCGGCCGCGCCGAGCGTGGTGAGCAACGCGATGGTCAGCGCAGAGATCAGGAATAGGCGGTCACGGCGGGCGGGGGAGTCCGTGTGGACGTATGCCACGCCGAGACCGAACTTCTTGTCCTTGATGTCACGAAAGCTGGTCTCGATCCCCCATCTCTTGGTAGAGGTTGTCATCTCGGCCGCTCTCGCTTCTGGATCACTCACTACCAGACACCAGGCATCCTTTGATCTAATCCAGCACAGTATGACCCCGACACAACGTGTATCGAACGTCGCCGAATAATGCTAAAAAATGAGGAGGTACCGACACTATTTTCGGGCCGGCGCCTCGATTTGTCACCAAGCGACGACGTTGCTTGCCGCAATGTGCTTCTACTCTCATGGACAAGTACGCTGGCTGATGCCTTTGCCTGCCCGATTGGACAGCTTCACAAGGTTACGTAGACTCGATTACCTTGACGCTTAGAAGATACCGGTGTGGTCACGACCATGTCTTCAACCGTTTCTTTCTTATTCGGGGTAAGAAATGACGACACGCAGTATCGGCTTCGCCGTGGCGCTGCTGCTGACGGCCTGTGGCCAGCAGGCCCAGGCGCAAAAGCTGGTGCTGACTGGCTCCAGCACGGTGGCGCCACTGGTGTCCGAAATTGGCAAACGTTTCGAGGCGGGCCATCCTTCTGTGCGGGTGGATGTGCAGACCGGCGGCTCCTCGCGCGGCATCAGCGATGCGCGCGCCGGGCTGGGCGATATCGGCATGGCTTCGCGCGCGCTGAACGAGGAGGAGAAGGACTTGTCCAGCTATGCCATCGCGCGCGATGGCATCGGCGTGATCGTGCACGCGGCCAACCCGGTGACGCAGCTCAGCGACGAACAGGTTGCCGCCATTTACACCGGCGCCATCACGAATTGGAAGGATGTCGGCGGCAAGGACGCGCCGATCACGGTGATCAACAAGGCCGAGGGGCGCTCGACACTCGAGCTGTTCCTGAGCTATTTCAAGCTTGAGCCCGAACACGTCAAGGCCTCGGTGGTGATCGGCGACAACGAACAGGGCATCAAAACCCTGGCCGGCAATCCGGGCGGTATCGCCTACGTCTCCATCGGCAGCGCGGAATACAACGCCACGCACGGCGTGCCGATCAAACTCCTGCCGATGAAGGGGATTGCCGCTACCACCGAGAATGTGCTCAACGGCAGCTTCCCGCTATCGCGTCCGCTGATGCTGGTCACCAAGGCTCCCGCCGCGGGGCTGGCCAAGGAATTCATTAACTTCGCCCGCTCGCCGGCCTGTCACGACCTCGTCAAGCAGTTGTATTTCGTGCCGCTGGAATAATGACTAGAAGCCATCTCAAAATTCCCGTTCGCCCTGAGCTTGTCGAAGGGCGACGAGGGTATTCCCAACAGCATCAGCCGTTCATGCTTGGACCAGCTCAGCACGAACGGCTGATTGGATATTTGTGAGATGGCTTCTAAAGACGCCGCCCTGGCATGGGTGCTGCGCCTAAGCGCCGCCGCCGCAGGTGCGGTGCTCTTGCTAGTGATCGGGTTTCTAGCGATCGAATCGCTGCCCGCGCTGCGCCACGTCGGCGTCACGCGTTTCTTCACCGATCCGTCCTGGAACCCCACGCGCGGCAGCTTCAACCTTTTGCCCATGCTGTGGGGCACGCTGTACGCGCTGCTGGGGTCGGTGCTGATTGCGACGCCGCTGGGCGTCCTGTCGGCGATTTTCTGTCACTACTACGCACCGCCCGGCGTCGCGCGCGTTTACCGGCGGCTGATCGAACTGCTCGGCGGCATTCCGTCCGTGGTCTACGGTTTCTGGGGCCTGGTCGTGCTGGTGCCGCTGATCCGCGAGTTGCACCCTCCGGGTCCGAGCCTGCTGGCCGGCGTCGTGATCCTGACCCTCATGATTCTGCCGACCATCGCACTGATGGCGGACGCGGCGCTGGCCAATGTGCCACGGCATTACCTGCAAGGCGCGGCAGCGCTGGGCCTGTCGCGCTGGAACACTGTCGCGCGGGTGGTGCTGCCGGCAGCCAAATCCGGACTGTTCACTGGCGTGATCCTGGAAACCGGCCGCGCCATTGGCGAAACCATGGCAATTCTGATGGTCTGCGGCAATATCGTGCAGACGCCGGAATCGCTTTTCGACCCGATCCGCACCCTGACCGCCAACATCGCGCTGGAGATGGCCTACGCGCTAGGCGACCACCGTGCGGCGCTGTTCGTGAGCGGGCTGGTGCTGGTGGCGATGATGGTTGCCTTGGCGGCCGCAGCCGAAGGACTGCAACGGAGGCCGGGGAGGCCGGCGCATGTCTGAAGCGGCGGCGCTGCAAAGCACGGCGCTGCAAAGCACTTCGAACCGCGAGTGGCTGAGCCAGGCGCTGGTCTGGAGCGCGGCCGTTCTGGTTACCGCCATGTTCTGCTGGCTGCTGGGCGACATCCTGTGGCATGGCATCGCCCGCCTGGACTGGGCCTTTCTCACCCAGGCGCCGCTGAATGCCGGCCGCGCAGGCGGCATCGGTCCGGTTCTGGTTTCGACCCTGCTGATTCTCGCGGTATGCATGGCCGTGAGTGTGCCGCTGGGGCTGGGCGCGGCGATTTTTCTGTCCGAATTCACCGACGCCGAATCCGGCTTCGGCCGCGCGGTGCGGCGCAGCCTGGATGTACTGTCGGGCGTACCGTCCATTGTTTTCGGCTTATTCGGCAACGCTTTCTTCTGCGTATACCTCGGCATGGGATTCTCCATCCTGTCCGGCGGGCTCACGCTGGCCTGCATGGTGCTGCCGATTCTGATCCGCGCCACCGAGGAAGGTTTCCGCTCCGTGCCGGACGACTACCGCCGCGGCGCGGCCGCGCTGGGGCTGTCGCTCACGCGCACGTTGCTGGCGCTGCTGCTGCCTGCGGCGGCGCCGGGATTGATTGTGGGCCTGGTGCTGGGCATCGGCCGGGCGCTGGCCGAAACCGCCGCACTGATTTTCACCAGCGGTTACGTGGACCGCATGCCTTCCTCTCTCAGCGACTCCGGCCGCGCGCTGTCCATCCATATTTTTGATTTATCGATGAACATCAGCGGCGGCGAGCCCAGCGCCTATGCCGCCGCGCTGGTGCTGGTCACGCTGCTGCTACTCATCAACATGACCGCCTCCATCATCACCGATCGCTGGCTGCGGCGAGGGACGACAAGCGCATGAAAGTTTCCGCAATCAAGGATCTGGCACCGCAAGCCGCCGCGCCGTACGCGCTGGAAATCGAGCGCTTCGGCCTCGCGTACCGCGGCAAATACGCGTTCCGCGATGTTTCGCTGAACGTGACGGAGCGCTCCATCATGGCGCTGATTGGCCCTTCCGGCTGCGGCAAGACCAGCCTGCTGATGGGTTTGAACCGCCTGTCCGATCTCATCCCGGGCTGCACGGTTGAAGGCGCAGTGCGCTACCGCGGCGCGGATATCCGCGGGCGCGGCAACGGCGTCACTGCGTTGCGCCGGCGCATCGGCATGATTTTTCAAAAGCCCAACCCATTCCCGCTGTCGGTGCGGCGCAATATCGAGCTACCGCTGCTGGAGATCGGCGTGCGCGAGCGCGCGCAGCGGGAGCAAACCATCGAGCGCGTGCTGCGCGATGCCGGGCTGTGGGACGAAGTGAAAGACCGCCTCGACAGCGCGGCGCAGGCGCTGTCCGGCGGACAGCAGCAGCGCCTATGCGTAGCGCGCGCGCTAGTGCTCAAGCCAGACGTGCTGCTGATGGACGAACCTTGCAGCGCGCTCGATCCCGTGGCCAGCGCAGTGGTGGAGGAGCTGATCTGCACCCTCAAGACGCAGTACACCGTGGTAATCGTCACCCACAACCTGGCGCAGGCGCGTCGGATGTCCGATCATTGCGCCGTGTTCTGGACGCGCGACGGCGCCGGCCGGCTGGTCGAATGCGGCGACACCGGCTGCGTGTTCGAGTGTCCCAGCGACCCGGTCACCGCGGCCTATGTCCAGGGGCACCAAGGCTGATGGAGCTGATGGAGAAAATTATGGCGGCGGCCACACGACTCAGGCGGATGAGTGCGCAGTGTCTCAAGGTGCTGGCCGACGACACGCGCCTACACGTGCCGCGCGCACTCATGCGCGGCGAGCATACGGTGGGCGAACTCAACCAAGCCTTGCGCATCGAGCAGGGCACTGGCTGATGCCTTTGCCTGCCCGATTGGACAGCTTCACAAGGGGCGTAGACTCGATTATCTTGACCTGTAGAAGGGAACCCGATCGTCGTGCTTCCCATGGTCCATGATTTCATGCGTCTATAAGGGGTGTCATGCCAGTGACAACAACCCAATCCGAGTCTCAATCCTGCTGCTCACCATCACAACCCGCGGCCACCACGAGCCAAAGCTGCTGCGCCCCGCCCGTTTCAGCAGAGACCAAAGATCTGCTGAGTGCAGTGGACTTTCCGGGCGACCAGCGGATACACATAAGCTTGAACGTAAAGAACGTTAAGCGATCACTGCCCTTTTACCAGGTTCTATTCAATCAAAACCCGACCAAGCTTCGTGCAGATTATGCCAAATGGGAGACGCATGAGCCCGCGGTGAACTTCACGATCAATGAACACCCGGACGCAGTGGATCGGGACGGGCACTTCGGCATTGAAGTCAAGGACACCCAAGCGATCACTGATGCCGTACAGCGCTTTATTGCGGCCGGCTTCAAGGTAGCCACGACAGAGACTCAGGTCGCCTGTTGTTACTCGGTTCAGGACAAGGCGTGGGTAGTTGATCCGGATGCCAATCACTGGGAGTTCTTCGTAGTAACCCAAAACGAGGCCGAAGAAGGCTGTGGATTGACCTGCATTTGCTATGACCCCGATACCGGTGGTTGCAATTGGAAGGGACGTTCTGACCAGGCCACGGTCGCTGCAGCCAGTTGAACGCGGAGGTAGATATGAATGACCTGAGTACAGCAAAGGATGGACAAGACGCAGCGCCAAAATATATGCAGAGCGTGGCGAGCTTCCCCGGCACGCGCCGCCTGCATATTAGCCTGAACGTCTCCAATCTTTTTCACTCACTACAATTCTACACCAATCTCTTTGGAGTTGATCCCGTGAAGGTACACGAGGGCTATGCAAAGTTCGATCTGCACGATCCGCCCCTCAACTTCTCCATTAACGAGAACCCGAACGACACGCGAACGCGAGGACACCTCGGCATCCAAGTGAAGAGCACACGAGCCGTGCGCGAGATGAACGGCAGGCTGGAGAGATCGGGTTTCAAGCTTACGACGGAAGACTCCACCGAGTGTTGCTATGCGGTGCAGACCAAACTCTGGGCCGCGGACCCGGACGGCAACCGGTGGGAAGTCTTTGTGACCATTGAGCCAGACGCGGAAGAAGGCTGCGGGCCTGACTGCATTTGCTACACGGAATTCGAGCGGACCATCATTTGAGCGACAAGTCATTCCGCAAGCATGCACGACAATGCTCTGGTGGTGCATTGATGGCGGTGGCGTCTCGTTGCCCTGTAAGGCGTAACGAAACCCTGCTAACCACCCTTGTCGAGCCGCTGCGAAGGCTAACGGTAGCGCGGAAGCTCTGCAGTTCATGGGCTTAAGCAACCAAGTTTCGCCAGTGTGACCGGGTACCACCCCTTTCGCGCAACCTGAGGCCTTGTCAGGGAGAACAATGAAACGTCTGTTGTTTGGTTGCGTTGAGAATTCCTGTCGAAGCCAGCTTGCGGAGGCGCTCACAAATGTCTACGGCGGGAAACAAATCCAGGCCTATAGCGCCGGCTCTAGTCCTTCTGGGGTCGTTAATCCCAAGGCCATCGCCGCCATGGCGGACCTTGACTACGACCTTCAATCTCATCGGTCTAAATCGTTGCAACAAATTCCGGGGCTAGTCTTCGACTATGTGATCAGCATGGGCTGCGGCGATTCATGCCGAAGCGTTCTGGCTTTCCATAAAGAAGACTGGCAGATCCCCGACCCAAGACCATGGGGTCGGACGAGTTCAGGCCGGTTCGGGACCTTATCGCATTCAAGGTCCGGGATCTGCTCGCGCGTTGCGTATCCGATCGGGACTAAAATAGGACGGGCCAGCTTTATTCGGGCGGTGCGAGCCGACAAAGAGACTGGACTGGATTAGTAACCACCTCGAACGTGCCTTTGATTCATCGGAGCGGGAGAAACAGCGACGTGAGTACGAACGCGCTTAAGAGCTACACGGCCTTCATCATCAGGTACAGGTGGGCGGTGATTGTGCTGGTCGCGCTGGTGACCGCATTTCTGGGATCTCGCCTGATGAGCCTGCAAATCGACATGGACCAAGATACGTGGATCCCGCAGTCCCATCCCTATGTGAAGACCACGAAGGTGTTGGAGCGAGTCTTCGGGGGACGCAACGTAACAGTCCTCGGAATTGTCCCTAGGAATGGGGACGTCTATCAACCCAGCGTCCTTGCCAAAATTCAGCGGATCCAGGAAGGGATTGAGAATCTTCCGGAAGCCGTTCGCCACAACGTCCTGAGTTTCTCCGCTCGCAAGGTGAAGGATATTCGCGGCATACCCGGTGGCGTGGAAGTCCGCCGTATGATGGAACGGATCCCAGAAACGCCGGCTGAGGTCGAAGATCTAAAGGCGAGGGTCGCCAATAATCCGATCTACATCAACACCTTGGTCTCGCCCGATAGCAAGGCCGCCGCTGTCATCGCGGATTTCAAGGTGGATACCAGTAAGCCCAGCTATGCCGCGCTGTACGAAAAGATTCGCAGCATCCTCGATCGAGAACGTGACGGCACCGTCGATATCCATGCGGGCGGGTTGCCGGTGGATTTCGCCTGGTTCGAGCACTACATGATGCAGATGCCGATATTCTTCGGTACCGCATTCCTCATCATAATCGTGATTCAATATTGGTCATTCCGCAGCATGCAGGGAATGTTGCTGCCGGTCACGACAGCGCTACTCAGCGTGTCCTGGGCGCTCGGTTTCATGGGGTTAGTCGGGGTACACATGGACGGCATGAACACAACGACGCCGATCCTTATCATGGCCGTGGCTGCGGGCCACGCTATACAAATTCTCAAGCGGTACTACGAGGAGTACAACCGCCTGCAGCAGAGTGTCACCGGCCTCTCTGATCGAGACTTGAATAATCGTGCCGTCATCGAGTCCCTTGGACAGGTGGGCCCCGTGATGCTCGCCGCCGGGCTCATTGCGGCGGTGACCTTCTACACGCTGACCACTTCCGAGATCCCCGCAGCGAAACATTTCGGGGTGTTCGCCGGATCGGGCGTGCTTGCGACCATGATCCTCGAACTCACCTTCATCCCGGCATTGCGCTCTCTTTTACCGGCACCTAAGGTCAAGGAAACGTTGCGCGAACGACAGCGAGACCTCCTGGATCGTTTGCTCGATAGGCTAGCCGTGAATCTGGTTAGCGGTCGAGCCCCCGTCATTCTTGGCATAAGTGTGGCGGTCATTGGTCTGGTCTTTGCGGGAGCGCTTCGTTTGAACGTCGACAACAGCCTGAAGAGGTATAGCCGGCCCGAGAGTGAAGTGCGGGTCGACGACACGATCCTCAATCGGTACTTTGGCGGGACCAACACGATCTATTTTCTCGTGGAAGGGTTGGACAAGGACGCGGCAAAAGATCCGAAGGTCTTGAAAGCAATGGCCTCTCTGCAGGAGTTTTTGGCTAAGCAGCCATTCGTCGGAAAGACGCAGTCGATAGCTGATCTGATAGCACGGCTTAACCAGGCAGTGCATGGGGACGATCCCGCGTATCGCGTGGTCCCCGATGATCCTGCCCTGGTGGCCCAATACCTCTTCTTGTACACGCTTTCAGGCGATCCTCAAGACTTCGACAGCTATGTGGATAACGACTATCAACGGGCAGCTATCTGGGTATTCTTGAAGACCGACAGCACCAAATACACAGAGGATCTATGGAGGCACGTACAAACGTTCATGCAGAAGAAATTCCCTCCCGGCGTGTCACTTCAGATGGGGGGCAGCCTGCCTCAGACCGTCGCCGGCAACGAGGCGCTCACCGAGGGGAAGATCGAGAATATGATTCAAATGGCCATAGTAGTGTTTCTGCTAAGCAGCCTCGTTCTGAGGTCGTTTGTCGGTGGGCTATTTGTCGTGACACCACTGACGATGGTCGTGCTCGCCAACTTCGGCGTCATGGGCTGGGTGGGAATTCCGGTCGACATGGCTACGATGGTCACAGCAGCAATGGCTGTGGGGATTGGGGCAGATTACGAGCTGTATCTGCTGTTCAGGTTCCGCGAGGAGCTTGCGAAAACCGGCAGCCTACTCGATGCAACTCGGAACTCCCTATTGACGTCAGGAAAAGCAATCGTCTTCGTTGCGTTATCCATCGGGGCAGGGTACGCTGTCTTGCTGACCTCGGGCTTCGCTTTCTATACGCGTCTGGCGGTTATGGTTGTCGCGACGATGATAGTCAGCGCCTCTGGAGCCATCATCTTCCTGCGTGCAATGACCATGATCTTCGAACCCAAGTTCATTTTCGGTGATCGCCAGAAGGCCCTATTGCGGTCTTCTATGGCCGTCAGCAAGTAAAACGGACGGTTGATATGCGGATGAGACTCTTTCTCTGGATCCCTTTCTGCCTGGCCTTCACATGCGTAGGTGCGGTGAACGCGGTACCGACTGCCGAAGAGATCATGCAGAGGAACTTCTTCTCTTCGAAGCCGAAGCAACTGTCGAAAGACGTCACGATGACGCTCGTCAACGACCAAGGACAGACACGGGAGCGCAAGGTCAAGGCGATCTCCGTTCTGCAACCCAACGGCGTGGATTCCAACATGCTCGTCCGGTTCCTTGCTCCTTCAGATATCAAGGGTACCGGGTTCCTGCAGATCGAGCATCTCGAAGGCGACGATGACCAATGGATCTACTTGCCCGCGCTGCACAAGAGCCGGCGGCTGGTGTCCAGCAACAAGAAGGACAGTTTCATGGGGTCCGACTTTTCCTACGGCGACGTGCTGCCACCCAAGGTATCCAATTACCACCATAAGCTTCTAAAGGAGGAAGCCATAGAGGGCCAGGACTGCTATGTCATCGAATCGGTTCCCATCGATGAGGGGATAATGCGCGACAGCGGCTACAGTCGCAAGACTACCTGGATACGCAAGGACAACTTTCATGAGACGAAGGTCGAGTACTCCGATCTATCCGGCCGTTTACTGAAGACCCAGATCGTGAGAGGGATCATCCTCGTAGAGCCCGACACGAGTCGTTGGACGGCGATCTATAAAGAAATGGTGAACCATCAAACCGGCCACAAGACTATCTTCAATGCAGACCAATACTCGACAGACGTGACGATCGCCAGCGACATGTTCAGCTTGCGTACGTTGGAAAGGGAATGAAGTGTCGAGATGGTGGGTCCGCCTGCTTCGGATCACATGGTGCGCGAGCACGGCGTGTTTAGCCAACGAAGACAGTCTGGCAGGAAAGTTAGGAATCAGCGGGGCGCTGCGGACCGATTACTTCAGCTCCTCGAGGTCCCTCGACGAAAGATCCGATCTCTTGGGCACCACCGTTCAAATGAAGGCGCTACCGCGATTGTCGGACTGGGTTGATGGCAAACTGGAGGTACGGGTGACCAATAGTGGTCTCAACAAGGGAGACAGCGTTACCACGACTTGGACAGAGGCCTACCTGAATGCCTTCCTGTCCGATATCGACCTCCGCCTCGGCAAGCAAATCGTCGCCTGGGGGCGGGCGGACGCCATCAACCCGACCGACAACCTTACGCCTCGGGACTATACGGTGTTGCTTCCCTTCGACGAGGATCAGCGATCCGGAGTCATGGGCGCCAAGTTCGACTATTACCCAGACACGGACCGGACGGCTACTGTTTTCTTGAGCTTTGATTTCAAACCATCGAAGCTACCGTTGACCCCTCCACCTGGCAGAGTCTTCGTTTTCGACGAGCCGGGAAGCCGCTGGGTTAGAGGCGTAGGAGCCAAATACAGCGAGACGGGCGTAGATGCCGATTGGTCTCTCAGCTTCTTCCATGGCTATAGTTTATTTCCCGAAGCCTACGCGATCAATGCAGGCGGCGGCGTAATTCGGCTGCGCTACCCAACGGTAGATGTCATTGGAGGCGACTACGCGCAAAACTTTGGCCGTTACGGGTTCCGCGCGGAGGCTGCGTACTTCATTCCTCATCAGTCCGACGGCTTCCAGGAGGCGCTGTTGAAGCCATACCTGTACTTCGTGGTAGGCGCCGACCGCACGTTCTATGAAAACCTCAACGTCAACGTGCAGACGTTTGTCCGCTTTGTGCGGGATTACGTCGATCCTGGCGTTGTGACGGACCCGAACCTCAGGGTTCTGGCACAGCAGAATGCCCTCACATTCGTACAACAGGATCGATGGAGTCCTGGCATGACCGTGAGAATCAGCGACAGGTGGTTTAATGACACACTCCAGGCTGAGCTTTTCCAGCATTTTTACATCAAACGAGCCAACGCCTACCTCCAGCTCATGCTGACCTACGCCTTTTCGGATCACCTCAAGGGGACGATCGGCGCCCAGTACTACCAGGGCGGCGACGACACCGTATTCGGCGCACTCGATCGCAACCGCAACGTGTTCGCAGAGCTTCGCTATTCCTTCCCGTGAAGCACCTTCCACTCGCACCTTTCCGCTGGAGGCCGATAACATCGAGCCATCATTCCCTACGACAAGCGCACCTAGGCAAACGCAGCGGGATCTTTTCATGTGGTCGGGTCGAGGCACCCTGGGATGCGCAGTGACTCTGGCGCCCGTGGGTCAGCCCGTGCTGGTCCGAGGCGGCGGCGTTCGAGTTCGACGGTTTCGTGCAGAGCAGCCATGGAGTTCGAGTGACAAAGCCGGATAAGGACTTCTGTCCTCTTCGTGGCGCCTGTGACTTGGCAAGGCCTCTCCGCTGCTTTGGGTCGAGTCGCCAGCTTCAGCGCGGATCATCCTGGTCGGGTCGGGGTCGCGCTTGTCTCGGTGCTGGCACTGTCAGTGCCGGGATTGTCACGCATCCGCGTTAACATCAACCAGATAAAGTGGTTCGAGGAAGGAAGTGAGGTGCGCACTTCCAAATTCCCAGTACCGCGCTGGGCGGTACGGCGCTTGCGTACGTAGTCGCAACGGCGAAGGCAGACGGCTATTTTAAAGAGCCTGAAGGCGTTGAGCTGCTCGACCCCGGTGGCCACCTCAACATGGCATGGAACGACCTGGTGCTTGGCGACATGGCGAAAGGATTTCTGTTGAGGCTCCTGGCCGTTTCTGCAGTCCTGGTGCTGTGCTTTCGCTCGTTCAAGTGGGCGCCCGTCAGCTACGTTCCGTTGGTGGTGACGATTCTCATCATCTACGGGTGCGTCGCCTTTGTTGGTAAAGACTTCGACGTTCCCATCTGGGTACTTTCAACGCTATCTCTGGGGATGGCCGTGGATTTCGCCATTCACTACATCAGCCGGTTTCGCGACAAGTTCGCCGAGATCAATAGCCGCTCACGTCGTGCCGACCTCGACCCCCGGTCCATAGAGGGCAGGTCCTGACGTATCCCCACAAAATTTACTGGTATATCAACGCGTTAATAAATATATACAGTCATGGAACCTGCATGATGGTTGACGATCTCAGTGATTGGCAACCCTACCAACCACAGGAGATCACATCA
>JBOIDL010000055.1:0-20477 GCA_050740435.1 Gammaproteobacteria bacterium | reverse complement strand
TCTTGTTGGGCCGGAAATAGGTCGATCCCTCGGGCGCGTCGCGGACGCTCGCGTAGTAGACGAAGGCATAAACCAGGATCGCCGCGCCGGTGAGCGCAATCGCGTAGCGCCAGCCGTGCTCACCTCCGAATGCCAAGGCCAACCCGGGCAAGACCATCGCTCCCGCCGACGCGCCAAAGTTGCCCCAACCGGCATAGATCCCTTCGGCGAGCCCCACCTGTTTGGCCGGAAACCATTCACTGATCATGCGTACCCCTATGACCAACCCGGCGCCGGTGAAACCGAGCAAGAAACGCCCGAGCGCGAGCATCGGGTAGCTCTGGGCCAGGGCGAAAAAGAAGCAGAGCAAGCTCGATGAGATCAATAGGGTCGCATAAGTCCGGCGCGGGCCGAGTTTATCGACCAGCATCCCGACGATGATGCTCGCCGGAATCGTCAGGGCCACGTTGAGGATCAGCAGGGTCTTCACCTGCTGGTCGCTGAGACTCAGGCTGTCGCGGATCGCGGCGAGCAGCGGCGCATGGTTGAACCAGACCACGAAGCTGAGAAAGAATGCGAACCAGGTCAAGTGCAGTACCCGCACATTACCGCGGAAGGAGAATAAATCGAGTCGCGATTTCGCTACGGCCATGGCGGGTTGCCCTCCCGTTTTATGATTCGATTTGACGCGCGGTGCGTGCCCTAGGTTAAAAACACGGCGGCGAGGCCCAGAAAGGCGGAGAATCCGACTACATCGGTCACCGTGGTCAAAAACAACCCTCCGGCGATCGCCGGATCGATGCCAAGTTTCTTCAGGCCGAGCGGAATGAGCGTCCCGGCCACGGCCGCAGCGGCTAGATTGGTCAGGAGCGCAATTCCAAGGATCAAGCCGAGCCCCACGTCCGAAAACCACGCGGCGGTCACCATCCCGACCACGACGGCCCAAAGCAGCCCATTGCAAACACCCACGGCGATCTCCTTCTTGAGCAGCGATCCTAAGTTATCCTGGCCCACCCGATCCAAGGCCAAACCCCGGATCATGATTGTAAGCGTCTGACTGCCGGCGACGCCCCCCATGCCGGCGACAATGGGCATCAGGATCGCAAGCGCGACGATCTCTTGCAGCGTGGCCTCAAAGCGCCCGATGACCCAGGCCGCGAGAAACGCCGTGATCAGATTGACGCCCAACCACACGGCGCGGCGCGGCGCGCTCACGGCGATCGGCGCGAACATGTCGTCGCCTTCGTCTAAACCCGCGAGGCTCATCAGCGAATGGTCACCTTGGTCGCGGATCACATCGACCACATCATCGACCGTGATCCTGCCGATCAAGCGGCCGTTTTGATCGACCACCGGCGCCGACACCAAGTCGCGTTGCTCGAACCTCTTGGCCACTTCGGCCGCCGGGAGATCGGCGGGGATCGCTTGCGGTTCTCTGACCATCACGTTCTCGACCTTGCGATCGGGATCATTGGTGAGCAAGGCCGTAATCGGAAGCAGACCTTGGTACCTGTGGTTGCGGTCGACCACCATGAGGTTATCGGTTTTTTCCGGGATCTCGGCGCGCCAGCGTAGATAGCGAATGACAACTTCGAGGTCAACATCACTGCGGACGGTGATGGCATCGGTATTCATCAAACCACCGGCCGTATCCTCCGGATAGCATAAAACCGAGGACACGCGGACACGGTTTTGCTCGTCCATTAGCCGCAACACGCTGTCGAGCACCGATTCCGGCAAGTCCTGCAAGATGTCGGCGGCGTCGTCGCTCGCAAGGCCGCGTGTGACATCCGCCACTCTGTCCGCGCCCATGTGCTCCAATAAGCCCGCACGCACCTCATCCTGCGCATGGGATAAGACAGCGCCCTGCCGCTCAGGCGAAATCAGTTGCCACACTTGTAGGCGTTGGTGCGGGGGAAGGGACTCGATGAGGTCGGCGATCTCGGAAGGATGGCGATCCGCCAGATCGTTACCGACGGCGACGAGATCACCTTCCGAAAGCGCGTCTTGCAGGTTGCCCCGCAGGATCTCCGCGGTCTCTTGCCCTGTATTTTGAGATGCTTGGGTCATAGGGTACCAACACCTTCCGCCAGCACGCCTCCGACGGCGTGCGTGGGATTTTCTCGAGGCGCTTTAGTTCAAGCCGGCGTTGATACGTCCCAGCAAGTCGTTTATTTCACTGCTGCTGCTCGCCGCCAGCACTTGCTCGGATAGAGACACGACGTCCTCGAGGCGGGTATTGTTGATGATTTTCTTTACTTCCAACAAGACGGCCGGGTGCACGCTGAAATCCCGCAAGCCAAGCCCGAGGAGAAGGCGTATGTAGCGCAGATCGCCGGCCATCTCACCGCACATGGCGACGGGCTTTTTGTGATCCCTAGCCGCCTGGATGATTATGCGGATCAAACGCAGCACCGCCGGATGGACCGGATCATACAAATAACTGACCTCGTCATTGACCCGATCGACCGCCATCGTGTACTGAATAAGATCATTGGTTCCTATCGAAAGAAAATCAAGCTGCTTGGCGAAAAGATCGGCGCACATGGCCGCCGCGGGCACCTCGATCATGCCGCCGATGCGCATGTCCGGATCGAACAGGACGGCGTTTGATCGAAATTCCGCGCGGATCTCCGCGATAATCGCGAGCACTTGGTAAAGCTCTTGGAGGTTTGAAAGCATCGGGATGAGAAGCCGCAGCGGACCGAGGGCCGAGGCCCGAATGATGGCGCGTAACTGAGGCAGAAACAGTCCCGGCTCCTTGAGACATAGGCGCACCGCGCGCAACCCGAGCGCCGGATTCGCAAGCACCGGCCGTTCCCGCCCGCTGCTACCATCGACCTGCTTGTCGGCCCCGAGATCCAGCGTTCTAATCGTAATCGGCATTCCTTGCAAGGCATGCAAGGCTTGGGAATACACCTGGAACTGTTCTTCCTCGGCCGGCGGACGATCCCGGTTCATATAGAGATACTCGGTGCGATAAAGGCCCACGCCCAACGCCCCGACGTTCAGGACCGATTCGAAATCCTTCGGCAACTCGATATTGGCCTCCAGGCAAATCACTATACCGTCCCCGGTCATCGCCGGCGCCCCTTTCAGCTTGATTAGTTCGGCGAAATAGACCCGCTCTTGCTGCTGTAATCCTTCGTAATACCGGATCGTCTCGGGGTCCGGATCGACCAGAAGCACGCCCGAGATCCCATCGATGATGACGAGGTCTTCTTCACGCACGTAGCGGCGGGCTTGATGCAGGCCCACGATGCTCGGGATACCTAGGCTACGCGCGAGGATCGCCGTATGTGAGGTCGGGCCACCGTGCTCGGTCGCGAACGCCGCGATGCCGTGATGTTGCATGAGCACCGTATCCGCGGGTGTGAGGTCATCCGCCAGCACGATGTAGCCCCGCAGCCGGCTATCGGGGACCTCGTGCCGCATCGGGCCCTGATTAAGCAAAATACGTTGCATGCGATTTACGACATGATCAACATCATCCTTGCGTGTCCTTAGATAGGGATCGTCCATTTCCTCGAAAACCGCAACCAACGCATCGCGCTGGATTTTCAAGGCCCATTCAGCGTTACAGCGCCGCTCGCTAATCAGCCGCGCGGGCTCTTGCGTCAAGGCCGAGTCCTCCAACATCAATAGATGAGTGTCGATGAACGCAGCGATGTCGGCTGCGGTCGCGGGTGGAATATGGTCCCGGATCGCGCGCAATTGCTGCCTGGCGGTGAGCACGGCGTGCTCAAACCGGCGTACTTCCGCGACGATATACTCTTCTGTCAAACAGTACTCGCTAATGTCGAGCTGGTCGCGGTGGAGAATATGAGCCCGTCCCATGGCGATGCCTCGAGAGACGCCAACGCCGTGGAGGGAAATGCTCATTCCGACTCACCGAATTTGTTTTCCACTAGATCCTCTAAGCTTGCGATGGCCTGCCGCTCGT
The DNA here is from genome assembly GCA_050740435.1 of Gammaproteobacteria bacterium. GTDB lineage: Bacteria > Pseudomonadota > Gammaproteobacteria > JACCXJ01 > JACCXJ01 > USCg-Taylor. The sequence goes on along the minus strand of JBOIDL010000055.1, from coordinate 16,555 downwards.
CGGGTCCACTCGCAAGGATTTCGATCTCGGCTCCATTGTGAGCGGCGAGCATCATGACCCCCATGATACTCTTGCCGTTGACTTCCTTGCCGTTTCTGCGAATCGTGACCTCGCATTGAAAGCGCGACGCCAGTTGCACGAACCGCGCGGCCGCGCGCGCATGCAAGCCGAGCTTGTTTATGATCCGAACGTTACGGAACATCATCCAGCGCTAAGGAACCTCTGAAAAAGTTACTCCGCAGCCCATCTGCTTTGTCGCGTGCTCGCGCGTCGCTCGCCTATCTACCTGATATGTCTCCCGACTCGCTCCGCGGCTTCGCGCATCTGGGCTTGCTCGCGACACTTTTGCAGAGCTTCCTTAATCCGTATGGCTGATTTCCACGATCCCGTCGCGACCACCGCTGATGGCCTTGTCGACGAGTCGCTCCAGGCCTAAATCGGCGTAGTTCAGCACTCGGAGCAGCATCGGCAAATTCACGCCGGTTACGATCTTCACGCGCCCTTCACCCAGCAGCCGGGTCGCGATATTGCACGGTGTGGCGCCACAGATATCCGTCAGGACGAGCACGCCATCGCCTTGGTCTAGGGCTTGGATCATGGCGCTGGCTTGAGCGTGGGCTCGATCCGGTTCACAGTCGCGTCCGATGCTGACGACGGCGAGCGGCAGCGGCTGTGCTCCGAACGTCTTTACCGCATTATCGCGAAGCGACTCACCGACGTTGTCGTGTCCGATGATCAAGATGCCGACGCTCATAGGAGCCCTGTCCCGTCGCGGTGGGTTACGAGCACATGCCGTCCTTGCGAGCTAAGATGGGACGCCAGGCGTTCCACGATATACACCGACCGATGGTGCCCGCCGGTGCATCCCACGGCGACCGTTAAATAACTGCGTTGGTCCGCTTCAAACCGAGGTAACCAAGAGTCCAAGAACGCACGGAGCTGGGCCGTCATGTCGTGGACGAGCGGCGCCGCCTCCAAGAATTCGACGACCGGAGGATCGCGCCCGGAGAGGTCGCGTAACCGCGGTTCCCAATGCGGATTGGGTAAGCAGCGTACATCGAAAACGAAATCGGCGTCCGCGGGCAGACCGTGCTTGAATCCAAACGAGACGAGTTGTACCGACATGATGTTGGCTTGCCTTTGTGCGACTCGTTCCCGCACCAGAGCCCGCAACTGGTGGACCGATGTGCGGCTTGTGTCGATGCGTAAATCCGCGTGCTCCGCAAGCGGCCCCAGCAAACGCCGTTCCTCGTGAATGGCGACCGTGAGCGACACTTCCGTTGCGGATAGCGGGTGTTTGCGACGCGTCTCACTAAAGCGCCTGAGCAAGGCTTCGTCACTGGCCTCCACAAATACAAGCTCCACCGCAAGCTCGCTGCTTTGCTGTTGCCGCAAAAACCGCGGGAAGTTCGTCAATGCATCGGCGGGGTTGCGGGCATCGATGCCGATAGCAACGTTTTCGTAAAGCGGTTGCTCGGCCGAGCGAATTTGAGAAAACAATTCCGGCGCCAGACCGATTGGGAGGCTATCGATACAGTAATAGCTCAGATCCTCGAGGACATTGAGCACGGTTGTCTTTCCCGCACCCGACATGCCCGTGACAATGATCAACCTCCGGGCCACGGCAACCCTCAAACCGCTTTATCGAGCAAAGCCCGCTGTCTGTGCATGAAATCGTCGGCCGAGTTATAACCGCTCATGCGCAAGATGTGGTTACGCGCGGCACACTCGACCAATACCGCCAAGTTACGGCCAGGCGCCACGGGGAGGACGATCTCCGGGAAATCCAGTCCCAGGATCCGGCGCGCACTATAGCTTCCCTCCAGGCGATCGAGGTTAATCAAGCCTTCACCCTCCAATCGCTCCAGGCGAATAATCAAGCGCAAATACTTGTTGCTTCGCAAGGCTCCCGCGCCGAACAGCTCACGAACGTTCACGATGCCAAGGCCGCGCACCTCGAGGAAATCGAGAAGGCCCTTCGGACACGTGCCGTTGACGATATCGGGGGCGATGCGCGAAAACTCCGGCGCGTCGTCTGCGATCAATCGGTGTCCGCGCGTGATGAGCTCCAGGGCCAATTCGCTCTTTCCGACCCCGCTCTCGCCGGTAAGCAATACGCCTATGGACATCACCTCCAAGTATACCCCGTGCAGCGTCACAACCTCGGCCAAGAGATTCGAGAGGTAGTAATGCAGGTCATCGGTGAGCTTATTGCTCGCAAGCGTCGAGGTGAAAAGCGGCGTGGCGCTTTCCTCGCACGCCTTGTCTAGCTGCTTGGGTACGACCTGACTGTCGGCGACAACGATACAATGGGGTTCGTGGCTCAGCAATTGCCGGATCGCATCCTCGCGCGAGATTGCGCGCAACCCGGACATATATTGGACCTCGGAGGATCCCAGGACCTGGATTTGGTTCGGATGAATCAAATTCAGGTGACCCACCAAGGATTTCTTGGAGCCCAAGCCCGCACTGTGATCGCGTCTTGTTTCGAGCGCGCTGATGTCGTCCCCGACAATCTTCCTGCTAGCCGCGGGGTGCGACTCGTCGGACCTAATCGATCGCCCCCCGCCCGCGCGCCCGGCCACCCACTTGAGCGCAAGCCGCTCGGAATGGATCTCGAATAAAGCGCTAATTGTGACCGACGACATAGCTTCGCGGGCGATCCGGCCACGCGCTCAGTAGCTGATAGAGCGTATCGGCGCCGGTACATGCCCTGATCCGGGACACAAACTCCTCATCGCTGAACATCTCCGCAAGCTCGGCGAGAATCCTTAGATGCTCGTCGTGGCATCGGGCCGGAACCAGGAACGCAAAAAAAAGATCGACGGGCTTCTCATCGATGGCGTCGAAATCAATGCCGGTCTTGGTATAAATAAACGCCCCGCGGGGCTGATCGACGTGCTCGATCCGCCCGTGCGGGATCGCAACCCCGCGTCCCAATCCGGTGCTACCGAGCCGTTCCCGCGTGATCAGACTTTGGAACACCTCGTCACTGGTTAACATCTCTGGTCGATCCGCGATCAACCTTGCCAGGGCTTCGAGCACGCCCTTTTTGCTGCCTACATCGACCTGGACGGCGACGCGATCGCGGACCAGGATCTCATTCATACCCATCGCTTATACTCTTGGTCCGTGCGCTACTACCGTAAGCACTCCCGCTACGCTTTGCGCCCGCCGTCCCCGCGATGATGATCCGTTATTTTGTCTTTGTGTTTCAGCAACTGGCGGTCTAATTTGTCCACTAATGCATCGATTGCCGCATACATATCGTCATGCTCGGCGTCCGCGAACAGATGACTGCCCGCGACATGCATCTTGGCTTCCGCGCGTTGCCGCTGCTTCTCGATGGCCAAAATGACATGAATTGCCGTAACGTGATCGAAATGCCGTTCCATCCTTTCGAATTTTGTCTCGACGTAATTGCGGATCGCGTCCGTAACTTCGATATGGTGGCCGGTAACGTTTATCTGCATTGCACCTCCCGACAGTTGGAATTAGCTGGTGGCCCCGCTACACGAGGCGTTTTCTTTCATTCGAGGGCGGAATGGCCATGGCCTCTCGGTATTTAGCGACGGTCCGCCTGGCGACGTTAATTCCTTGCTCCGATAACACCGCCGCGAGCTTGCTATCGCTCAAGGGTTTCAACGAGTTCTCGGCGGCGATGAGTTTCTTGATGACGGCGCGGATGGCTGTTGACGAACACTCCCCGCCCGCGGAAGTGCTCAAATGACTTGAGAAAAAATACTTGAGCTCGTAAATTCCCTTGGGCGTGTGCATGTACTTGCGGGTGGTTACGCGCGAAATCGTTGACTCGTGCATGCCCAATACCTCGGCAATATCGTGCAGGACCAGAGGCTTCATCGCCACATCACCGTGTTCTAGAAAAGCGCGCTGACGTTCAACGATGGCCGTTGCGACACGCAATAATGTCTGACTTCGGCTTTGCAGGCTTTTTATAAACCATCGCGCCTCTTGCAGGTGTGTCCGCAGCGAGGTGTTATCCTGGCTATTGTCGGCCCGGCGCACCATGCTCGCGTAATAGGGATTAACGCGCAGGTGCGGAATGACCTCGGCGTTTAATTCAACCTGCCACGTGCCGGCTTTTTTTCGTACGTGGACGTCGGGTACGACATATTCCACCCGTTCATCCTGAAGATGCGCCCCGGGCCGCGGATTCATGGTCTGGATCAGCGTGACCACCTGTTGCAGCTCCTCCCGGCTCAACTTCATGCGCCGCGCCAAGCGTACGTAATCACGTTCGGCCAGGAGGTCGAAATGCTTTTCCACTAGATGGCTGGCTTGTTCCAGCCACGGACTACCGCAGTCTTGCTGACTCAGTTGAATGACCAAACACTCTTGCAGGCTGCGCGCCGCAACCCCCGGGGGATCCAAGCGCTGCACCCAATGCAGAACGGCCTCGATTTCGTCAAGTTCGACTTGGTCGTGATTGACGGATTGGCGCAGCTCATCAAGACTCGTTTTTAAGAAACCATCGTTGTCCAGCGCATCGGCGATCGCATAGGCGATCGCTTTGTCCATATCACTGATCGACGCCAGATTGATTTGCCACAGCAGGTGGTCCTTCAGCGATTCGCCCGCGGCGCGCTGATTCTCAGTTTCAAAACCGGCGTGGTCCCCCGAAGCCGCTTGGGGCATCGACGTGTCATAGACATCATCCCATGCGCTGTCGACCGGAAGTTCCTCGGGAATATCCTGGGCGATTGCGGCGCCGGTCACATCTTCGACCTCACTCGAGGCTTTTGGCGTCTCCGCGTACGGAAGGCTTTCGGTGTCCTGGGACTTCGAGATCCCGTAGCCGTCTTCGTGCTCATCCTCGACGGCCTCCAACATCATGTTAGACTCGAGCGCCTGCTGGACTTCCAGGCTCAGTTCCACGGTGGACAGTTGCAACAAACGAATAGCTTGCTGCAACTGGGGGGTCATGATGAGGCTCTGCCCTAAGCGTAGCTGCAGTGCTTGCTTCATAAATGCTGGTTCAGGCGGCGTTGGGCAGAGTCTTAGCGTGCGTAGATTTTATTTTAACGCAATTTTCATCGCCGGTATCCGTCAGCCCGTGCCTCAAGCATTATTTATCGGGGCTTGGCGCGGGCCCCTCTATCCGCCGGAGCCGCGCCCGATAGGCGCTGGCCCGTGAGGGAACGACCGGCCGCCGGATCCCGGCCAGCCGGCGCCGCCAATAGCCTGACCGGAGATCCGACACCCGCACCGCTCCGCTCTGGACACTCGGCGCATGCACGAATTCGTCTTGTCCCATATATATCCCAACATGGGTATAGGGGCGGCCGGCGGCGGTGTGGAAGAAAGCCAAGTCGCCGGGTAGACGGGCCGCCAAGGACACCTGCGGTAAAGCAGCCGCCATTGATTCCGTATCGCGCGGGAGCACGATCCCATGCCTGGCGTAGACATATCTCACAAAACCGCTGCAGTCGAAACCTTCCTCGGGCGAATCACCGCCGTAACGATACGCCACCCCGGTCAGGCTCAAGGCGGTCGCTACGATCCCCGGTGGACCGCCGGGCGCCGCGGCCGGTTCGCGCTGCGTAAGGCTTCCCGCACACCCCGCGAGGACAGTCAGACTCGCCACCAGGCCAGCGCGCGCGACATGAATCTTTCGTCGCCGGTTTCGCAACGAGGTGTCTAAGGTGTTATTGGTCCGGGCCGCCGCCACAATCGCCACAGGCTCTTCGCGGAAATCTCGAAATGACAGCCTTCTGTGTAAAGATCGGCCCGCCCTAATCGTCCCAGCCTTAGTCTCGTGAGGAGCGGCTGGAACCAGTCTCGATCGAGGCGCGCGAGCCGTTCGAGCCAGGCCTGGTGATCGTGAACGCTCGACTCCTCGGGGAAAACCACCAAGCATTCGGTCGCAGGCCCGGCTTGCTCCAGAAGCGCTCCAAAACTTCCCGGCAGGCGCGACGGCGCGCAACCGCCGAGGATCGCCAGCCCGGTCATGATGGGTTCCGCGCCCCAAACGGCGCGACCGGGAACCGCGGCGACCGGCGGCAAGCTTCCCGCGCCCCAAAACCATAGGCTATTGATGGCCGGCTCACCGCGGTCCTCCCGCTCGCGGTTGACCGCGGTGTCATGCAACACCATTTGGACCTCGTTCATGAGCCGCACCCACCGTTTAGCGTCCCTGCCCTTCGGCAAAAAACCCTCTAGGTGCCGCGTGGCCACCGCCGAAGGCGGCCACGTTTTAACCGCCGCCGCATCTTCGAGCCGTACATACCAGCGCTTGGGATCGCGCCCCACCTGGATCTCGATCGCATGGGTTGCCAAGGCGGCATTGAGATCACTCACGAGCCGCCGGGCTTCGTTCATACCGAGGCTATAGCTACGGCCGTCGAACAGGATAAGCCTGCCTAGGTCGGGTTGCAGATGTACCGGATCGGCGCGCATCCACCCACCACCGTGCTCGGAGATAAAATCGGCGAGATGAGTGATCGCCGCGACCGGAAGATCATACTCCGGCTCTTCCTCGATGCCGAAGAGACAGCAGATGAGGGTCTCATAACACGCGCCGTCGTCCACCCGCGCCGCGCGCGCGAGCAAGATCGCTAACGCCCGCAAACGATGCTCCGCGCCTAGGTTACACCGTAATCGATCCGAGTGCGGTCCAAAGAGCCCGGGAACTACCAGTGTTAGCCGCGACACGATCCCCCGGAAACCGCAGCGTTAGAGCTTGTGAAGAAATCGTCGCAGCAGATTTCTTCACAAGCTCTCAGCGCCGAAACAGCCACAATACCGCCGAGACGATTAGACTGATGAGCAGACCAGTCACGATCGGGAAATAGAGCTTGAAACCGTCGCGCTCAATGACGACATCGCCCGGCAACCGCCCCAAACCCAACTTCGTGATCCACGGCCAGAGGAGGCCAATCGCGACCAGCAGCAGCCCGAGCGTGATCAATACCCGCGGCATTCAGCTCAGAGTCTGTGAATTAATCTACTGCGCATCCCGATCGCGGCGTCGCGTGCTCGCTCGCTCCTCGCCTATCTACCTGATATGTCTCGTCGCTCGCTCCGCGGCTCCTTGCACTCGGGCTTGCTCGATACGATTTATTCACAAGCTCTCAGCGTCTTAACGCCCGCGTCCGTCCCAATGATCAGAAGATCCGCGGGGCGGCGCGCGAAGATCCCGTTGCTCACGACACCCGCAATGTGATTGATCTCGGCCTCCATTTTGGCGGGGTCAAGCAGCGAAAGACTACTCACATCCAAGATAACGTTGCCGTTATCGGTGATATAACCGCTTCGCCATTGCGGCTGACCTCCGAGCTTCACTAGCTCGCGGGCGACGTAGCTCCGGGCCATGGGGAGCACCTCGATCGGCAGAGGATAGCGGCCGAGAACATCGACGAGCTTGCTGTCATCGACGATACATAGAAATCGCCGACTCGCGGCGGCGACGATTTTTTCGCGCGTGAGCGCACCGCCGCCCCCCTTGATCAATTGCAGGTGCTGTGTGGCCTCGTCCGCGCCATCGATATAAAGGGGTAGCCCACCGGTGTGGTTAAGATCGACGACCGGGATACGGTGCTCCTTCAGCCGCGCCTCCGTTGCCTCAGAGCTGGCAACGGCACCCTCAATCCGGTGTTTTGCCCGCGCCGCCAGTATATCGATGAAGAGGTTCACCGTCGTACCGCTACCCACCCCGATGACGGCGCCCGCTTCAATGTGCTCGATCGCGGCTTCAGCCGCGCGGCGTTTCTTTTCGTCCTGACTCACGTGCACAGGCCGTTCAATGGTATCTTAATGGTCATGATAGACGAGTATGTGAAGCTTATCCTCACCGCGCGTGTTTACGACGTCGCTAAGAAGACACCGCTGGACCTCGCGCCCGAGCTGTCGCGGCGGCTCGATAACACAGTGTGGTTAAAGCGCGAAGACCTTCAGCCGGTATTCTCTTACAAACTCCGCGGCGCGTACAATTTCATTTCGCACCTCAGCCCGGCCGAACGCCAACGCGGTGTTATCGCCGCCTCGGCGGGGAACCATGCCCAAGGGGTGGCGTTAGCCGCCCAGCGCCTCGATCTGCGCGCTATCATCGTGATGCCGAAAACAACACCCGAGATAAAGGTGGCCGCAGTACGGCGTCTGGGAGCCGAAATCGTGCTTCACGGAAATACCTATGACGATGCTTGCGAGCATGCGCATCGACTCGAGGAGGAACGCGGGCTGTGCTTCGTTCACCCCTACGACCACCCCTTGGTGATCGCGGGCCAAGGCACCGTCGGCAAGGAAATCCTCGAACAGCACTCGGCCGATTTACACGCGATCTTCGTGCCCGTCGGTGGTGGCGGACTCATTGCCGGAATCGCCGCGTACGTCAAACAACTGATCCCAGCGATTAAGATCATCGGGGTCGAATCCGACGAAGCGCCCAGCATGCGAGAGGCGCTCAAGGCCGGGGAACGTATCCGGCTAGAGCACATCGGGATCTTCGCCGACGGCGCGGCCGTCCGCCAGGTGGGCGCGGAACCGTTTCGCATCGCGCAGAAGTTCGTCGATGAAGTGCTGCTGGTAACGAACGACGAGATATGCGCGGCGGTCAAGGACACGTTCGAAGATACCCGTTCAATCCCCGAGCCGGCCGGGGCGCTGGCGCTCGCCGGCTTGAAACAGTATGTCACCGGCGCCAAGCTCAGTGGCCGCAACCTCGTGGCAATTTTTAGCGGCGCTAACGTCAACTTCGATCGGCTGCGCCATATCGCCGAGCTCGCGGAGCTCGGCGAACAGCGCGAGGCGCTCCTCGGGGTCACCATTCCCGAACACCCGGGCAGCTTTCGGGCGTTTTGCCACGCGCTTGGGGCGCGGTCGATCACCGAATTCAACTATCGGTACGCTGATCTCCGCGACGCCCAGGTGTTCGCCGGGATCCAGTTGCGTCACGGTGTCACGGAAAAAAACGCTTTGATCACCTCGCTCCAAGAAAAGGGTTATCCGGTGGCCGACCTCTCAAACAACGACATGGCCAAGGTTCATATCCGCTACATGGTGGGAGGGCGCGCCGGACCGATCGCCAACGAGATCTTGTTCCGATTTGAGTTCCCGGAACGCCCCGGGGCGCTGCTGCATTTTTTAACCGAGTTGGGCGATCGCTGGAACATCAGCCTGTTTCACTACCGCAACCATGGAGCCGCCTATGGGCGAGTGTTAGTGGGGATCCAGGTCCCGGAGCGCGAGCGGAAAGGTTTCGACGAGTTTCTGAACGGGCTCGGGCTCGTTCACGCGGAAGAAACGGAGAATCCGGCGTACGCCATGTTCCTGCGTCAATGACCAGCCCGATGCCTACCCCCGATTTCGACCATGCAGCCAGCGCTTCGTGAAGCTATTGTCGCCACGGCGCGCGGGCTCAGCGCCAGCGGTTTAAACGTCGGCACCGCGGGCAATCTCGCGGTGCGTACCAGAGACTCCTTCTTGGTCACGCCGACCGGAATACCCTATGCGGATCTCAGGCCCGAGCAAATCGTCGAAGTTACGCTCGCAGGGGAGGTGCGCGACCGGGCCCTGCGTCCATCGAGCGAATGGCGCATCCACCGCGACATTTTCATCGCCCGGCCCGAGGTCGGGGCTACGCTGCACGCCCATACTCCTCACGCCACCGCGTTGGCGTGTTGCCGCATGGGGATCCCGGCGTTTCACTACATGGTCGCCGTGGCCGGCGATCGCAGCATCCCGTGCGCACCGTACGCGGCCTTTGGGACCCAAGCGCTCTCGGATCACGTGGTCGGCATTTTAAGAGGCCGGCGAGCCTGCCTGATGGCGAACCACGGGATGATGGTCGTGGGCATCGACCTGAAGGACGCTTCGCGCTTAGCCCAGGAGGTGGAATTTCTCGCCCGGCTCTATTGCCTGTCGTTACAGATCGGCGCACCGGTTATCCTATCCAATGCCGAGATGTCGGAAGTCTTAGAGCGATTCCGAACCTATGGCCAGCAATCTAATGATAGCGAGATTTCACCTCGCTCTACTCGTTAAGGATCTGGACACTGCCCGATTATACAGGCATGCTCGTTTGCCGTGAGGGGCCGAAGCAGCGACACCTGGGTCGATTTTGACTGCGAACCGGAAATACGTCGATAGCCCGGCGCTTGCGCGCGAATGCTTAATCGGTTGGAAGCGTCTGAAATAATTCTTTGAGCTTCTCGCCCGGATCCGGCGCCGCCATGAAGGTTTCACCGATAAGGAAGGCGTTGACCCCATGACGCCGCATCAACCGCACGTCCTCGGGCGTGCGGATCCCGCTTTCGGTGACGACGATGCGCTCATCCGGAACATCGACCAGCAGCCGGATAGTGGTCTGCAGATCGGTCGCGAATGTTCGCAAATCGCGATTGTTAATGCCGATCAGGGGCGTACGTAGCATGATCCCGCGTTCGAGTTCCTCGCGATCGTGAACCTCAACGAGCACATCGAGCCCGATCTCGCACGCCAAAGCGGACAGCTCGCGCAACTGCCGGTCGTTTAACGCCGCCACGATCAGCAAAATGCAATCGGCGCCAAGGGCTCTCGCTTCGTACACCTGATAAGGGTCGATGACAAAGTCTTTTCTCAAGACCGGCAGCGCGCACGCCGCGCGCGCCTCCGTCAAGTGCGGATCGGTGCCTTGAAAAAAACGGCTATCCGTCAATACCGACAAGCACGCCGCGTCAGCACCTGCATAACTCCTCGCGATCGGCGCGGGCTGGAAATCCTCTCGTATAATCCCATGGCTAGGTGATGCCCGTTTCAGCTCCGCGATGACCGCCGGGCGTCCGGAAGCTATGCGCTCGCGGACCGCCGCGGTGAAACCACGCGTCGCGCCGGCATCCCTGGCGCGCGCCCGAACCTCATCGAACGTACGGCTTACCTTACGCGCCGCAACTTCGTAATATTTATGGAGTAGGATTTCCGCAAGCGCGTTTCCTGAGTTAATCATTTAAATCGTGATCCGAAAACCCCCGAGCGCAGCCGTTCGCGTCCGGCTGCCCTATTTCGATACCCTGTTCGACCGCATCGCAGTGGCATCCGATGACCCTTTGGTCAAAGCCCTCGGGACCCGTCATGTGCATTGGGGCTACTACGGTACGCCCAGTGAAGCCGATGACTCGATCCAAAGCCTCATTGAAGCCCAGGATGCCTTAACCGAACGTATGGTAAACGTGGCTGGGGCCGACCCACAACAACCGCTCCTCGACGTGGGTTGCGGCTTCGGGGGTACGGTGGCGTACTTAAACGAGCGCTTGAGGGGCATCAGCGTCACGGGGTTGAACATCGATCGCAGACAACTACAGCGCGCGCACCAACTCATCGAGGAGCGAAACGGAAATGATGTGAGCTTTGTGCAGGGCAATGCTTGCCTTTTGCCTTTCAGAGATCATAGCTTCGGGGTCGTGACGGCTGTTGAGTGCATCTTTCACTTTCCCAGCCGCTTACGCTTTCTTAAAGAAGCGCGCCGGGTTTTGATGCCGGGCGGCCGATTAGTCATATCCGATTTTGTCCCTTTAGGTTCCGCAGTCCTACCCTTGGCGCTCTGGCTCCTGGCGCACGCGCGCGCAATGAGTCGATTTTACGGATCATTTAATTATTGTTCGCCCAACTCGGTGACGGGATATCGGCTACTGGCCCGTCACTGCGGTTTCCGGCTCATCCACAATGAAGACATCACCGAAAACACCTTGCCGACTTACAAGGCACTCCTGCGCATTCTCGGCATCATTGGCCATCGAGGCGCGGAGCGCGCGACGCGGTATGCCGCATGGGTCAGCGAAGCGGGCTGGGTCCGTTATCGAATCCTCGCTTTTGAGTGACGCAATAGCCCGGACACGTTTAGTAGATCAGGCCGAGCATCGGAATTTTGTGCCGTACTCGTTAACCCGCTTGAGTCCGCCACCGCCGCAACAGAGCTAATTAACGACGATTCAGCCACGAACCGAATACGCTTGGGACCGTAATGCATGTAGTCGAGTACGGATCTGATCTTGCTCTCCAAACTACTGCCTTAGTCGAAAATTAGCTACCACCGTACCGAATACATAGAGACATGGGAAACGCCGTCGCCATAGCCCAACAGAATTCACCTGTGGATCGGCGTCCCCGTGTGCCGCTTTCCCAAGTCTCGGCGAAGACTCTTCCGGCCGACCAGGATCTCATTGAGCGGCTCAATGGCCGCCTCGCTTCCATTCACCTTCGCCAGCGCCTCGGTATCGAGTCCGACAATGAAGCCAGGGTATTTGGTCAAGGATTGAAGTTCTTTCATCTGGAAAGCTGGTATTCTGTGCACTCACTGATCCGCACTAGCTTGCGTCTATCGTTGCTCCTGGGGCGCGGACGCCGCAACGCACGTCGTATTGAGCTGCGTCATAACACGGTCCCGATCTCCGGACTCCCGGAAGCGCTTGAAGGATTGAAGATCCTGCACCTCAGCGATTTGCATATCGATATGCACGGGGATTTCCCGCAGGTTTTGGCGGAGCGCGTTCAGGCCATCGACTACGATATTTGCGTGATGACCGGCGATTATCGCTATAAGACCTTCGGAAGCTGCGAAGCGGCGCTGAAGGGCTTAGAGCGCTTGCGCTCGCAACTCAAGGACCCTATTTATGCGGTGCTGGGAAACCACGACTCGCTGAAAATGGTGCCGGCCATGGAAGACCTGGGGATACGCGTACTGTTAAATGAGTCCGTCGCCCTCAATCGGGGCGGGGCGGTGCTGCATTTAGCCGGGATCGATGATCCCCATTACTACCGCACCGATAATTTGGAGCGCGCCTGCGAGGGCATCGATCCTCGCAACATCTCTGTCCTGCTCGCGCATTCACCCGAAATATACAAGCAAGCTGCTCACGCGGGTTTCAAACTGTTGCTGTGCGGGCATACCCATGGAGGTCAAATCTGTCTGCCCGGACAATGGCCGATTATTTATGACGTCAAATGCCCCCGCCGAATGGCGCGTGGCGCCTGGCGCTACCGCGATCTCCATGGTTATACCTCGGCGGGCGCGGGTTCATCCATCGTGGAGGTAAGAATCAACTGCCCGCCGGAGATAGCCGTCCACTGCCTGCGTCACGCGTAGCAGCGGATCGCCTTGCGTCCGTCAACGTCCGCCCGCCATGTTTACTCCCGAAGCGTTTACGCGGGAAACAGCGATGGTGCGCGCTCCGATTTAGCGCCGCTCGAACACCTTGGTCTCACCCGCAACGTCAAACGACATGATTTCATAAGAGTCTTTTCGGTCCCCTTCCATGCCGGGAGAGCCCATGGGCATGCCTGGCACGGCGATCCCAGTGACCTTGGGGCGTTCCGACAATAAGCGTTTGACCGCATCCGCCGGTACGTGTCCCTCGACCACATAGCCTCCGGCGATGGAGGTGTGACAAGCGGCGAGGTGTCCAGGCACCGCATGCTTTCTCTTAACCTCGTCTATGTTTCCTACATCAAGAGCCTTAACCTCAAAGCCGTTTTGACGCATGTGCTCGACCCATTTCTTGCAGCATCCGCACTGCGCACTCTTGTATACCGTGATCTCCGCGGCCAGGGTTGCCATTGGCAACGCGGTAAAGAGAAGCGCAAATCCCCCTCTCAAAACTACTTGTTTGATCATCGTCATGCTCGAATACTCCGTGAACGAAAAAATACATGCACGCCGCACCGCTCAATAGACACCGGTGGCCGGTATGCGTTCTGCGAATAACGCGCACCGTGCTTGCTGAGGACTCTTCAGGTTGCTATTGTTCGCGCCTCCTTTTGGAGTAGAGATTGTAACGATGCCGCTCACTAAAGCCGAGATCCAAGCGCTAGGGATCGTTGTCGTTTTGCTTTGTATTCCGGTTCTGATGCGCGTTGAGGTGAAGAACAAGGCGTCGTGGGTGCTCTACTATCCCGTCATACCCATCATCGCATATTCACTCTATGAATGGGCGATCAAACTAAACATCCCCAGTTACGGCCTGCGCGTCGACTTGATATTGATGTGGCCAATCCTCGTGTTGCTGCTGGCGAAATCATGGTTCCGCTGGATGCGGCTCGGGAAAGAATCCGGGTTACCGATAACTGCAGCCTCGGAGCTCGCGATTACCTCCTTTCTCGCCGGGATGGTGGGTTTTATCCCTATTTTTTTCATCTGCTCGATCATGGGCGTCCTCTACGGCCATCGCGCCATTAACGAATCGGAGCAAGAGGAGTTTAAAATGAAAAAGCTTGCCGGACTGGGATTAATGGCTGGCTACGGCGGATTATTTTACCGCGTGGTGAGCATCCTACTCGGTGGTTTGTCACAAGGCCCCTAGCTGCAGTTGGTAGCGCCGAGGCACGCTTCATTTTGTACGCGGCGCGTTGTTGATATCTGGAACGCCTGCGGCGCGAACCACTTGCAAACGCGGCTTCGGAAAGAACCAAGGCCCGATTGCGACTACCGTCGCCCGCAGTAGCGTTCGATGCGTAAACCATCTCAATACGAAACGGTAAACGGTTTGTACTACCCATTGAAATCCATATGTTCCAACGCCATTATCACTAAAAACTAAACTTGCCCCTCCGAGTGAGCTACCAATCGTTTGGTCTCATGGACCGTGTGGGGTCGGCTCGGGCAACCCCACGACACAAAGAATAACGAGGTCGTCATGAAAAAAAGCATAAAATCAGCGTTGGGCGGGAAGAAATCGCGGCGAAACGGAAATGCTCACATGGATCTCGACGCGGTACGCAACGCCTATCGGCGCTACGCGGGGTTCTACGACGTCTATTTTGGTCCGGTCATGCAGAAAGGCCGCCACACGGCGATCAGGAAGATGCGGTGCAATCCTGGAGAGCGGATTTTAGAAGTCGGTGTCGGCACTGGGCTCACGCTCGATTTATACCCACCGAACGTCGAGATCACGGGAATTGATGTGTCCTCGGAAATGCTTGAGCGCGCCCGCGCTCGCAAGGAACGCCTTGGCCTCGACCACGTTGTCGCTCTGAGCGTGATGGATGCGGAACGGACGCATTTCAGCGACCATACCTTCGACAAGGTTGCCGCGATTTATGTGGCCTCCGTCGTGCCCCATCCGGAACGCCTCGTGAACGAGATGCGCCGAGTCTGTAAACCCGGTGGCGAACTATTTTTTCTAAACCATTTCAAGAGCCGAAATCGAGTGCTGGGCTATATCGAACAATTTCTTGCCCCCTTGTCGCGCCTTCTTGGCTTTAGAACGGACCTGTCATTGGATACGTTTATCCAGGAAACCAATCTCGATGTTATCGATAAGAGCCGCGCTAACGTGTTTGGGTATTGGGTGTTGATTAGAGCACGCAATAATAATAAGACTCGTTACCCGTGGGCTTTAAATCGCGAAAGCGTATCGGTTAACACCAGCGACCTCATCGGGAAGGAACCGGGTTCGCATATCGAGTACGTACCGCGCTCCAGCCAACCAGGGTCCCAGGCACCGCCGTAGAGTTAGTTACCAGGTGATAAGCGTGCCGTCCAAGTTTAAGAATTTGCCGCTGTCGGCGAGCGTGACCTTATCGAAGAGCTCGCGTAACCGGCGGACGCTGTCCGGTGCGTCGATCTGGGCGTTAACTCCGCCCATATCTGTCTTGACCCAACCGGGGTGCACCACCACGACGGCGATGTCTTTTGGCCGCAGATCGATCGCCGCGCTACGAACGATGGCGTTGAGCGCCGCCTTGGTAGAACGATACACATAGCTGCTACCGGAGTTGTTCTCGGACATGCTCGCCATCTTACTGCCTAAGCATACGATCATTCGCTTCTTGCTGCGCCCAACTGATTCGATCAATGCCTCCATAATCTTCATTTGAGCGATCGCATTGACCCTGAAGGCTTCCAGCCACCGCGCTTCGTCCGTGGCGCCGAACTGCGCATTTCTTTGCCCGTCGATACCGGCATTATTAAGCAATAAGTCGATCGGCGTATCACCGATTACGGACACTACCTCTTTGATTTGCTTCCGGTTCGCAATATCCAAGCGGTGAACGGTAACGTGCTTTTGCGACGCCGAAGCGATTCGATTAAGGGCTATGGCCTGTTCGGGATTACGGCAGGTCGCAAACACCCGCCATCCGACTTGAGCGTATTGGCGCACGAATTCCAGGCCAAGGCCCCTATTACACCCTGTGATTAGAACCGTATAGCGCATGGCCACTGGTATCCCGCCCTTGAGAATTACCACTCATGACATAAAAAGGGTACTCGAGTCCGGTAACGGGCTCAACTACGATCGCAGCGGGCGGATTCCGTGGAGGAAACGACTAAATTCGGGAAAAAAAGGGTGCACCCACCGGGCTAGACCCGTCTTGACTAGCTGGCGAACGAATGAGCGCGGCCGTTGGTGGTAGCGTAGGTAGGTGGCCACGCTCTCTAAACGCGGCGTGGTTCCGCCCAACGAACGTCGATCCCTTTTCTTCTACAACCCTCCAGGTATGCGCTAGATTCCTTGTTTAAACAGGGTGTGTGGTTGTTGAGTCAAGTTTATCATGCGGCAAGTTTGACCTCGTCGCACCAAGTGTCGACTGCTCGTTGTGCGGCGTTGAAGGTACGCTGCAGAGAAGC
>JBOIDL010000054.1:0-20537 GCA_050740435.1 Gammaproteobacteria bacterium | reverse complement strand
CGCAGATACCACACCACCCCGCCGACCGCCTGTAACGGCGGGACGTAAACATTGAGATACATCCGATCAATCGACTCGCACCTCAACGTCACATGATCTTCTAGAACTTCCCCAACACTTTGTGGTAACGTCATGGCAGGCTCCGGTCGTCCACGGGTCCAGCGGACCTATTGAGCTTCGAGCTCGTACTTATTACTCAGGCACAGCCCCTGGCTCGACCGGAGCCTCCTTACCCCAAACCAGACCTAAACGCTACCCAATTACATCAATACGCCTCGGCGGTCTGAGGCGAAGCCTCGCTAATAGTTATATTTGTCCTACGATAGGACATTGGACGTTCCACCCCATAAGTCCATGCCCATGTCGGGCGTACACATGGCATTGCCTCCGTTTGTGAAATTATTCACAGAATTACTGTGAATAATTCACTGTCATCACAGCGCAGATCCTAGACTATGGTCCCGAATTAAGAGCAGGTCCGCACGGAGGGTACGAAAATGGTGGTCAACAAAGACTTCGTTAAGGAAAAGATTGCAACCTTTCTGAAAACTCCGGCAATCAATTTGTGCGAGGACATGCCGCTGAACAGTCTCATCGCGGACTCGTTTATGGTCGTCGAGATGATGATCGAGCTGCAGGAGATTTGCGGAGTTCGCTTTCAGCAGGATGATCTCAAGGAAGTGAAAACACTCGGCGATTTAACGAGCCTGATCGAAACGCGGGCCCAGGGGCCTGAGCGGTCACATCCGGTTTCGTCGCACGTATCGCCATTTCCACCGTGAATAAACACTCACAAAGATGGAGCTGACCGCACATGGCTGACATCCGGTTGTACGCACGCAATCTACATACTCGATACGGGTCGTTCCCAATAGACACTCCGGCGCAGCCGCTGGATGCTCGGCGTGACGACGAGGTGCCGCCGCCGAGCGAAGCTAGAAAGCTTCCGTCGATTTTCCCCAGCGAAGCATTCGAATTTTCTAGCCTAGTCGAGTTGGCGCGTTATCGGGCAATCTGTCAGCCCGGCGACAAGGCATATGTTTATTTAAGAGACGGGGAGGTAGAAGCAGGGACGATGACTTATAAGACGTTGGATCAGCGGGCGCGAGTGATCGCGGTACAACTGCAACAGCGTTTCAGGTCCCGTGAGAGGGTGTTGCTGGCTTATCCGTCGGGACTAGACTTCATCACCGCGTTTTTCGGTTGTTTGTACGCTGGCGTTGTGGCCGTACCGGCATATCCACCCGGTGGCTCAACTGACGGACCACGGTTCGCGAAAATCGCGCTGGACGCCGCGGCCGCCGGCGTGTGTACAAATGTGGAGCGCATCGACGGTGTCCGGTCGGCTTTATCCGCCACGCCGCTATTAAAAGATCTGCCGTGTCTGGCCACCGACGAAACCAGCGACGCACAAGCCGATCAGTGGCGCGATCCGAGTGTCGGTCCGGAGTATCTCGCCTTCTTGCAGTACACCTCGGGTTCCACGGGGACGCCCAAGGGGGTGATGGTGAGCCACGGCAATCTGCTCCATAACCAACGACTGATCAAGCAAGGCTTCGAACATTCGAACCGGACTATCGGTACCGGCTGGTTACCGCTGTATCACGACATGGGTTTGATCGGCAACGTGTTGCAACCGCTCTATTTGGGAATCCCGTGCGTGCTGATGTCGCCGATGGCTTTCATCTTCAAGCCGGTGCGTTGGTTGCAAGCTATCTCCCGCTACCGTGCGACATCCAGCGGCGGACCTAATTTCGCCTACGATTTGTGCGTGCGCCGCGTCACGGAAGAGCAGAAAGCCGATCTCGATTTAAGCTGTTGGGAGCTCGCATTCAACGGCTCGGAAACCGTGCGCTTGGAGACGCTGACGCAGTTTGCGCAGAAGTTTTCATCTTGCGGTTTCCGCAGAGAAGCATTTTTCTGCTGCTACGGTATGGCCGAATCCACGTTGTTCGTCACCAGCAGCAAAAAATCAGTATTCCCTACTACTAAATCGATCGACGGCGACGCGCTGCAACAGCATCGCGTGCTGGTCACGACCGGAGAAAGCAAGAGCACCGTCAATGTGGTCGGTTGCGGGCGTGCGCTCGGACAGCAGGTGGTCATCGTGAATCCGGATACGCGGCGGTGCCTTAGGCCAGACGGTGTCGGTGAGATCTGGATCAAGGGAAGCAGTGTCGCCCAAGGTTATTGGAATGACCCCGAGAGCACGGTGGCGGTGTTCAACGCCCATCTGGCGGACACGGGTGAGGGACCTTTTCTACGCACGGGGGACCTCGGCTTTGTCCAGGACGGAGAGTTGTTTGTCACCGGCCGCCTGAAGGATCTGATTATCATCCGCGGTCGCAATTACTATCCGCATGACATTGAAACCATCGTCCAAGAAAGCCATCCCGCGCTCTGGAACGGTGCGGGTGCGGCATTCTCCGTCGATGCAGACGGTGAGGAGCGTTTGGTGGTGGCGCACGAGGTCAGCAGGACCGGGCTGCGCAATTTACCACGGGACGAGGTGGTCGGCGCAGTGCGTTTAGCATTAATGGCAAAGCCGGGGCTGCCGCTCCATGAGTTGGTACTGCTCAAGCAGGGCAGCCTGCCGAAGACGTCAAGCGGGAAGATTCGCCGTCGTGCGTCCCGCGACGCCTATCTGAGGGGTGCGCTCGCAAACGTGTCGGTGAAGGCGAGCGCGGATTGACTATATGACGCTTGTAGCCGTGATTGCCGATGCGTCCGCGGCACGGTTGTCTCAGCCCGGCCTGCGACCGTGTCTCGAATCAGACGATGTCCATGTATGGTGTGCGCACATCCCCAGCGTTTTTCCTTTGGCAGGGTATCTAGAGGATGTGCTTTCGGATGAAGAACGTAAACGCTTGCGTACGATCTGGTTCGAGCGGGATAGACACCAATTCGTCGTGGGCCGCGCAGCACTGCGAAACATCCTGAGTCGGTACCTGGACGTCGACGCGAAACATATCGCTCTTGAATACGAACGTCACGGAAAACCTGTTTTGTCAGCGTTGTGCAACCCTATCGGTGTTCATTTCAGTGTCTCGCATTCCGTCGATTGGGTGGTTTGTGCTGTTGCGCGCGGTCGCGCTGTGGGTGTAGACATCGAATACCAGCGCTCCGGCGTCAACTACGTTGAGATTGCCGAGCGCGTATTTTCCGCAGCGGAACGGCGCTCGTTTCAGCGCGTTCCGGCGCGCGCCAGAGAAGAAGTCTTCTTCAACGTTTGGACGCTCAAGGAGGCCTACGTCAAGGCGATCGGCCAAGGCCTGTTTTATCCGTTTTCGGAGATAGACGTCACATTGCGACCGGCGGAATCGCCGCGGCTATTGCGCGCTTTATCCGAACCATACCCCGCGCGTTGGTCTCTGCAAACCCTGTACGTCGCCAAGCGTTACACGGGGGCATTGGCGGTAGCCGGGCCGGTGCGCGAGCTTGCGTTGTGGGAATGGAATGGAGGCGGAGAAGTATGGACAGCGGCGAAAAAAAACAGCGTACCAAAATTCGGTACGCTCAGCAGATTGTCTCGACGTTTAGCCGGCCGGAACCAGCGCATTTATGACGAACGTCTTGTCGGCAAAACACTTGGGTACCGGAGGTAAGACCTGAATATGAGCACAGCAATCTTCGTTTTGGTAATGATGAATCTCGCCTACATTGGTTTGCTTCCGGTGATTTTCTTCCGGCGCGACGGCACACTCAATTACAAATGGTGGCTCACGGCCGCGCCGTTCTTTCTGTCCGCGCTGTTCGTGGCGTTGCATTATATCGGGCTGATGCAGCCATGGTACGGCACGAAAATCGGCGCAGTGATGGAAGCCACGGCCACCGTATTCAGTTCGACCTCGATCGCGCTCATCTCTTATACGCTCGGCACACATCGGCGCCGGCTCTCGCTCTGGCATCAGCAAAACGACTCGCCAAAGCACATTGTCACCGACGGCGCGTACAAGTACATACGTCATCCGTTTTACGCTGCGTTTATCGCCACCTTGCTCGCGACGGCGACGCTCTGCGGGTCTCCCTGGACCCTCGGAGTCTGCATATGCGGATTCCTGATGCTGAATTACACCGCGGCGCGTGAGGAGAAGCGCTTGCAGCAATCCGAATTCGCCAAGCAATACAAGGCGTACATCACGCAAAGTGGGCGCTTTTTCCCCAACTGGAGGCAGGTCGCGCGATGAACGAATCATTCGTCAGTCATTTTTCTTACGCCCTCGGTGATGTCACCAACACGGTGTGGCAGTCGGCGGCAGGCGGACTGCTCCATTCGGCCCCGGAACTGCTGCAACAGGCCGGATTCGCACGACATCATATTTGCGAAGCTGATACCAACGCCTATGAATTGGCGCGGCGTGCGGTAGGAAGCATTGAGGGCTTCATCGGCGATGTCGATGCCATCGTTTATTCCACCTGTATCCCGATCAATGGCAACGTAGGCTCGTTCGACAGCTACCGGGAGACGCGCGACGTCAAACATCTAATGGATTTTCCTGCAAGCCGCCTGCAGTCGGAGTTTAGCTTGGCGAAGGCGATGGTGATAGGCATCAATCAGCAAGCGTGCACGGGGATGCTCGGGTCCTTGTACCTCGCCAAGATCATGATCGCCGGTGATTCCCGAGTAAAGCGGGTATTGTGCATCACCGCCGACCGTTTCCCGGAGCGATCGATCTATGAGCAAGCTTATAACTTGATCTCCGACGGCGCTGCCGCTTGCGTCGTCTCCACCGAGCCAGAGGGTTTCCGCATCTTGACTGGACACGCTGTGACCAATGGTGCGCTGTCTTTCGCCTCCGACGACGAGACCGTCGGCAATTTCTTCAATTACAGCCACCGCGTCATTCACGACACGATTGAGAAGGCCGGGTTGACGATCAATGACATCGATTGGATCGTTCCGCAAAACACCAATGACGTCGCCTGGCAGATACTGTCGAAGTTGTTGCCGTTCGACCCGGAGCACGTCTATCACCCGACACTGGGAGACGTGGGCCACGTGATCAGCGGCGACAACATCATCAATCTCAAGCATCTGGCCGATAGTGACGTGGTGCAGAAGGGCGAGAAGGTATTGCTATTTATGGCGGGTTACGGGCTCAACTGGCAAAGCGTGATCTTGGAGAAGGTATGATGTTGCAACCCAGAGACATGGATACCGTGGTGTCCACCCTGTGCCGCGTTTCACAGGACCAATTTGCCGATCCGTTCCAGGCCTTGGATTGGCCGGAGTCGCTGGATAAGGCGCAGTGGTATTTTTCGCCAGAGCTCGTCTCGATTTACGGCATGCCTGAGTACGACGCGCTCCCGGAAGACCAGAAAGAACTCCTCAGCTTTTACGAGACGGTGAATTTTTTCAGCCTTAATATCCACGGGGAAAAAGCGCTGATCGAGGGCTTGGCCAGAAATCTGTATGTGCGTGAGAATCCCGCCATCTCGCCCTATCTGCATCATTTCCTGGATGAAGAAAACAAACACATGATTTATTTCGGGCGCTTCTGCACCTATTACGCCGGGAAAATCTATCCAGACAAAAAGATGCTGTTCCCGAGAGAGTACGCGCCCGGAGAAGAGGAGGTCCTGTTTTTCATCAAGGTCATGATCTTCGAGGAGATCGTTGACGTCTACAACACATCGATGGCGACGGACGAGCGCTTGGTGCCGATCGCGCGCGAGATAAACCGTTTACACCATGTCGACGAATCGCGCCATCTCGCCTTCGGGCGGGCGATCGTGAAGTGGTTATTCGAGCACTATTCCGGGCGATGGTCCGAAGCGACCTTAGCCGCGGTGCGCGAATACGTGACAGGCTATCTACTTTCCACCTGGCGCGAGTACTACAACGTAGATGTCTACCGCGACGTCGGGTTGCAAGATCCGTATGGATTGCAGGAGCGCGCCTTTGCGCGCCCGGGGGCGCGTGTCCACCGGAAGCGAGTCAGCGATCAGTGTATCCGGTATTTGATGCAGTCGAAGATATTGCTGGAGGAGCCGGCTCTATGAACACGGGTCAACAAGAGCCGAACGTCAAACAGATGTTGCGTGAATGGATCGGCGCGCGGGCGCATCGACCCGTGAATGACGGATTGCGTGACGACACACCGATCCTCGAGCAGCGCGTGATCACCTCGTTGCAAGTGATGGAGTTGATCTTGTTCGTCGAGAAGACAAGCGGCCGACCGGTCAACGTATCGCAGTTGAAGCCGTGCTCGTTTCGCAGCATCGACGACATCTATAAAACCTTCTTTGCCCGCTAGCCATGA
The DNA here is from genome assembly GCA_050740435.1 of Gammaproteobacteria bacterium. Classification (GTDB taxonomy): domain Bacteria; phylum Pseudomonadota; class Gammaproteobacteria; order JACCXJ01; family JACCXJ01; genus USCg-Taylor. The sequence continues at coordinate 14,274 of JBOIDL010000054.1, read as the reverse complement.
GCAACCTACAGTCTAGGGAACACTTAAACAAGTCCCCTCTGCCGTTGGGAGAGAGAGTAAATCAGGGGCTCCCTACCGAACGCGTGGATCCGGGGTTTCCTGGCTACGGCAACGGCCACTGCGCTCTGCAGGGAGCAACATTGCGGTTGTTTCAGGACTTGGACCGACTGTTCTTGTCTTGGGCGGCGGACTGCGGGGCCGGTGAATATCAGTTTCCGTCCACCCTTCCGGCGTGCGAGCTCAACAAGATCGGCTATTTCAAGTCGTTCCCGCACCACCTGACGTTGCCGGTCAGCCTGGATGCGGACCATCACAATTTGACCGAGTTCGTGGCGCGCGAACCGTTAGATGCAAACGGAACATTGCGGCTGGGCAAATGTGCCTCGGTAAAGGACGTGCTCACACCGGCGGCATGTTATCACTTTTACGTCAATTTTCAGAACCAGGTGCTGGATACGCCGCGTTACGTCACCACCCGCGCAACCTGCTTTCGCCGCGAAACGCGATACGTGCCGCTGCGCCGCCAGTGGAGTTTTTCCATGCGCGAGATCGTATGTATCGGAACGGCGGCCGAAGTCACGCAGTTTTTGGAAGCCCGGCGAAAAAGCTTGGAAGAATTTTTTTCAGCGATCGATTTGCCGATAGAGTGGCAAAAAGCCACGGATCCGTTCTTCAATCCATCGGGCAATCCGAAGTACCTGGCGCAGAAACTCGACCCCGTGAAAACGGAGATGGTATTCGGCGGGGATGTGGCGATCGGGTCGGTGAACTTTCACCGCAACTATTTCGGCGAAGCGTTTCGGATATTCCGAGACAGCGATGAGTCGTTCTCAGGATGCGTCGCGTTCGGCCTGGAGCGCTGGATCCATGCGTTCTTGACCCATTTTGGTGATGACGAAGCTTGGTGGCCGGATGTGAACAACTGGAGGCAATGATGGAAAAACGGAAGAAGATACTCATCACGGGTGGTAATGGTTACGTCGCCTCCAGGCTCGCGCAGCATTATCTGTCGCAACAACCGCAAACCGACGTGGTGCTGTGGTTGCACGCCGACGCCGCCGCGGAGTTTGAGCACAAGCGAAGTAAGCTCGAAACATATTTCCACGACTTCGACGGGCGTATCGAGTATCGCGCAGGAAATCTGGTCGCTGCGGAACCGTTTGTGGAGGTCGATCCGAAGGCGATCGACATCGTGGTGCACGCGGCGGCGGTAACGCGTTTCAACGTCGAGCAGGATTTGGCGCAGCAGGTCAATGTGGATGGCACCGAGAAGTTGCTCAAGTTCTGCGAACGATGCCGGAACTTGGAGCGCGTTGCGCTGCTCAGTACCGTCTATTCTTCGGGACTGCGTCAGGGTGCAATCGATGAAACCGCTTTCGATAGCCGCTACGGTTTTGCTAATTATTACGAAAGTTCTAAATGGGCGGCAGAAACCATGTTGATGACGCGGTACGGACATTTACCGTGGCAGATCTTCCGTATCGCCACCATCATTGCGGACGATAACAAGGGTGTCGTCAGTCAATACAACGCCTTTCACAACACGTTGAAACTTCTTTATTACGGCCTGTTGCCAATTCTTCCCGGTAAACCGGACACGCCGCTGTACTTCGTGACGGGCCAGTTTGTCACCGAGTCCATCTTTACTCTGCTCTTGCGCGCGCCGCTGCACGGCATTTATCACGTCACGCACGCCCGCGAGGAATCGTTGTCTCTAGGCAAATTGTTGGAGCTGACTTTCAGTACCTTCAGCCGCGAGTCGGACTTCAGCCGGCGTCGGGTGATGCGGCCGTTGTACACCGACGAACAGTCATTCGCTCGTTTGGCTGACAGCATACAAGGGCTCAGCGGGACGGTGATCAAACAGGCGGTTGCGTCGGTGACGCCGTTTTCAAAGCAATTGTTCTTTCGTAAGGAGGTGCAGAACGCGCGCATGGTTTCGTATCTGCAGAGCTATCGCGCGCCGGATCAACGACAACTCGTTGAGAAGGTATGCACGTATCTGATGCAGACGCGTTGGGGTCGGGAAGCGGCCGGATCGGCTTCGCGACAGGCCTTATCGGCATGACGACGGTCGACTAGTGGCTCAGCAAGACCGCTCGTCTGCCGGAATCTTGTTCAGGAGGAGATACCATGTTAAGCGACAATGAACGTTGGATACTAAGTTACTACCGCAGCTCCGAGATATCGGGGGCGATGTTTTTTGCGCGTCTTGCCAAATCGATTCGCAATCCTGAAATCCAACGGGATATGACCAAGCATTTCGCCGACGAATCACAGCACGCCTGGTATTGGTCGGAGTGTCTGGAGCGTCTTGACACTAAACCGATCCGCGTTCACGACGCGTATCAGGATCAATATTTTGAGGCGGTCGGGATACCCGTGAACCTTATGGAGGTCCTGGCGATTACCCAGATATTTGAGCGTCGCACCATTAATCATTACGCCCACCACAGCAAAATGCCCAGCGCGCATCTTCTAATACGCGAAACCATCGGCAAGATAATGGCGGACGAGGGTTGGCATCTGGAATGGGTGTCGGCGGCACTGAGAAATATGGAACCAGAATATGGAAGCGAGCACGTGCGCCAAACTTTGGCGCGCTTTCTGCGCGCTGACGAGGACGTGTACGGCAAAACGCTCCAGGAACATGGGGAGAGAATGCAGGAATTCAGTACGCAGAAGTAGCGCCCACGAGACCAATACAATCGGCCTAGGACTCGAGCTGTCTGGCTTCGACCTGGAGACCAGCGACGAGCGCCTCTCGCCGCGCATCATAGCATCGCGCGTGCCGACGCTCGATCGGCGGTCTTGGACGCTGCTGGAACTCGAGGCGCCGGTCGGATGCGGTGGTATGGGGCAGCCCTCATCGTCGAGGGGGGGGGCTGAACCATGCCAGGTCGTGGTGCGCGGTGAAGTTGGAGTTCAAACGAGACGTTAGAGTACGAGAATGAAATGGGATGCTCGTGATGCGAGAACGCGAAAGGGCCTGTTGGGTATGCACACGGTAAATTCTTCTCCACGCACACGTCTATCCACACGTTTGGTGGTACGTGTCAGCTCCTTGGTGGTGGCTCTACTGTGTGGTTCTGCGGCTTCTGCTGAGCCTTCGTTCACGAGCTTCGAGAGCGGGCAGGTGAGGCCTCTTGCTCTCTCCCCGAGCGGGCGGCTTTTGTTCGCCGTGAACACGCCAGACAATCGGCTTGAAGTGACGAGCGTGACCCCAAACGGGCCATCTCACCGATGCTCGATCAGTGTGGGGCTCGAGCCTGTAGCCGTCGCAGCGCGCACCGAACAAGAAGTTTGGGTGGTTAATCATCTGTCTGACTCGGTCAGCATCGTTCAACTCGACAGGCTCGGGTTTTGCGGCCACGTCAAGCGAACACTGCTCGTGGGGGACGAGCCACGTGACATCGTGTTCGCAGGACGTGGCAGATCGCGCGCCTTCATTACAACCGCACACCGTGGACAGAATACCGGTCGGGATCCCCAGTTGACCATGCCTGGCGTGGGTAGAGCCGACGTATGGGTGTTCGAGGCAGCGTCCATCGACAACTCGCTCGCTGGGACCCCCCTTTCGGTACTTTCGTTTTTCACGGATACGCCGCGTGCTTTGGCCGTATCTCCGGATGGCTCGCGTGTGTACGTTGCTGGCTTTCATAGCGGAAATCAGACAGCTGCTGTCAATGAGGTGTTGGTTCCGGATGGCTTCGGGCTGAGCGGTGCGATCGGACCAGCTACAAACTTTGAGGGCATTCCTGCACCCGAGAGCGGAGTGATCGCGAAGTTCGATGGAAGCCACTGGGTGGATACTCGAGGGCAAGTATGGGACAGTCAGGTGCCTTTCAATCTCCCGGATCGCGACGTGTTCGCGATCGACGCGATGTCCGACCCGCCAGCCGCGGTTGGCGGTTCTGGAGGAGTCTATTCGGGTGTCGGAACAATTCTCTACAATATGGTGATCAATCCGGTGACCGGAAAGGTGTACGTCAGCAATACTGACGCACAAAATGACCTTCTGTTCGGCGGGCGAGGTACGTTTGCTGGCGACGCGCTGCACGGCCGGCTGCATCTGAACCGAATTACGATCTTGTCCAAGGCTTCGGTGACTGCTCGTCATCTCAACAAGCACATCGACTATGGTGAATGCTGTGCGCCGCTGCCGAACGCTGAGAGCGAACGCAGCTTGGCCCTGCCCATGGGCATGGCCATCAGCCGCGACGGCAAGGTGCTGTATGTGGCAGCTATGGGCTCGAGTAAGATCGGCGTGTTTGACACAAAAGAGCTGGAGAACGACACATTCGTGCCAGACTCGAAGAACCATGTCGAGGTATCTGGCGGTGGCCCCACGGGGTTACTGCTGGACGAGGGTCACGGTTTGCTCTATGTGTTCACGCGTTTCGACAACGCCGTCAAAACCATTGACACTGCGACACGCAGTGAGATCGCGCAGCTCAAATTCTACAATCCCGAACCCGTTCACGTGGTGCGAGGCCGCCCCTTCCTGTACGACGCGCGAACGTCCTCCAGCCATGGTGACCAGGCCTGCGCGAGCTGTCATGTCTTCGGCGACCTGGACAGCCTTGCCTGGAATGTTGGAAACCCCGACCAAACCGTGATCGAGAACCTCAGCCCTTACATAGGACCTTCCATACATCCGCTCACGGGGCAGCCCGTAGATCCCTCTCACCATCCGCTCAAAGGGCCCATGGCGACGCAAAGCTTGCGAGGTATGGCGAATCATGGCCCGATGCACTGGCGTGGTGATGCCACGGGAGGAAATGACGCAGAAACCTCGCAGCCGGATGGTGGTGATTTCGACGAGCGTGCGGCATTTGCGAAATTTCAGAGCACTTTTACCGACGTGCTGCAACGGAGCGAGCCGATATCGGCTCGTGATATGAGTTGGTTGACAGATTTTGTGCTTGAGCTGACCTTCCCACCCAATCCGATCCGTGCGCTCGACAATTCGCTGACGCCCGAGCAAGCAGCAGGTCGGGATATCTTCTTCAACCGACCGCTCGTGGATGCGATTGCGCAATGCAATGGTTGCCACACGACCGATCCCGACGGAAACCGCGGTGCCACCGACAAACCTGGCTTTTTCGGAACGCAGGGCCTGTACTCTTTCGATCTCATTCCTCAAGTCTTGAAGGTCCCACAACTGCGAAACATGTACCAGAAGGTCGGCAGGTTCGGGATGGCGCGGTCACCGGTCGTGGCGCCAGGAGACAATGGGCCCCAAGGTGATCAGATTCGCGGGTTCGGGTTCACTCACGATGGCAGCTTCGATACGCTCTTCCGTTTTATGGGCGTGGTCGCGTTCATTCAAAGGGAGACGAATCCCGATGGTTTCCCCCTGGGGCCGGTCGGCGAGGACCTACGACGCAAGGCTGAAGCGTGGTCGTTGGTCTTCGATTCGAACCTGGCTCCCATAGTTGGGCAGCAGGTCACCGTGAACCGCAACAGCGGGGCAGCCGCGCTGGATCGAGTCGAGCTAATGATGGCTCGGGCCGACGTGGGAGAGTGTGACCTGGTCGCAAAGAGCCAGATCTTCGGGCGAGAGCACGGCTGGCTGTATCTCGGCGAGGGAGCCTATCTGCCGGATCGAGAGAGCTGGCCTGAGGTCGGTGGTCTGGGTGTCCTGAAGGTCGTGACACGTCTCGGAGCTTCGGTAACCTTCACCTGTACGCCACCCGGTTCAGGGTTGCGAATCGGGTTGGATCGCGACCAGGACGGCACGCTGGATGGAGACGAGGCCTGAGCTGTACGACGCGCCCGGGCGCGTTTCCCGCCCTCGACCACGGTCGCTCGCTCATCGAGCTCTACGTGCGCCGGATTGGAGCCTCCAGAGTTTGGGATGCTCATGCTCCGGTGAGAGTGGTACTCAGATGTCGAGGTTTTTCACGGACAGGGCGTTGGTCTCGATGAATTCGCGGCGCGGCTCGGCCGAGGTCTGCTTGCGCCAAGACCTGGTCTTGATTGTCGAGCCTGTAGAAGGGCTTGCCGAGCGCTCAGGCCATCTCGATGCATCGACCAATCTCATTTTAAGGAGGCAGCGTCATGTGGGCAGACAAGCAATGGACAGATTTCTGTGTGACGTCCATGACGATGCAGATCTACGCGGCGTGGACTAATAGGCTTCTCGCCGAGATGTTCGTGTGGTATGGGCGGCCGAACGCTTCAGGCCTAAACCCCCATCCAGCATATTTTCTAGCTTCCATCGTGAATATCTCACAATTTCTGATAGTAAAAAGTCACAGCATCAACGGCGCCTTCCACATACATTCATTAATATGCAACATGGGTATGCGCTTACTAGATCGATAGAGCTATATATTCGCTCATTAAACGCATAAGCCATGGATAAAAGTACAGAATCGCTTCATGGATATTTTTTATGGTTCGCTCGTTCGCAGAGTTTACCTCACTCCTTCGTTTCGTAGGTTACCATGCTAGCTGAAGCTATATACTTAGATGTCCGGAAGCAGAATCATTACATGCGAGAGCAACTGATTTCCTGCGGACGCGGAGAGTTGTTTGGCCATGGAAATGCTCAGTTACCATTGCCATCTTTGTTCATGTTCGATCGCGTCAGCCACATCTCGGACAACGGCGGTGCGTTCGGTAAGGGAGAGGTTCTCGCCGAGCTCGATATAAGGCCGGATATGTGGTTCTTTGACTGCCATTTTAAAGATGACCCCGTCATGCCGGGTTGCTCTGGGCTAGACGCAATGTGGCAACTTGTCGGTTTTTTCATTGCCTGGTTAGGAGGCAGCGGGCGGGGGCGAGCCCTCGGCCTCGATGAGGTTAGATTTACCGGCCAAGTAACGCCGACGAATAAGCTTGTTTACCTATCACATCTCGATAAAAAAGGTCGTCATGCGCAACGCGACTATAGGAATCGCCGATGGTCGCATGGACTCGGACGGTAAACACGGCAAAAAACCTTAAGGTAGGCCTTTTCAAATCTAAATAAGAGGCATGAACGGTTCCCATTCTACAATGCTGGATGACCAGGCGGCTGCCATAGCGAAACTTCTGCATGCCGAGAGCTGTTACGTTGTATTTGTTGGGACTCGATCCTTGCCGGTCCGCCACCCGGGTGGGCCATCGGCTTTTTTGCTGCGATAGAGGAACATCACCGAAGACCAATGGGAGGACACTATGTCATTCGCCCCTAATTTCATGCGTCGCTATTTAACGTGGGTGGTAAGCCACCGGCTCCTGGTGATCCTCGTGATCACCGCCTGCACCCTCTGGCTCGCGTTCCAAGCCAAGGACATGGAACTTGAGAATGATCGCGATCTATGGCTACCGCACGGGCACCCGTATGTGGAGAGCTCACGGTTGATCCAGGATGTCTTCGGGGGGCGCAACGTTATCGTCATCGGGGTGTATCCTAAGCACGGGGACATCTACCAACCCCGGGTCCTGGAGAAGATCACGCGCATACAGAAGAACATCACCCGGATCCCAGAGGCCGTCAAGCACAATGTGCTAAGCCTCGCCGCGCGTAAGGTGAAGGCCATCAACGGCACACAGGAGGGCATGGTCGTCCATCCCATGCTGGAGCGCATCCCCAGCACGGAGGAGGAGATCGGGCGGCTGAAGGAAGACGTCGTGTCGAACCCGTTTTTTATCAAGACCCTGGTGGCCGAGGACGGGACAGCGGCAGCGATCATCGCCGACTTCAAGATCAACGAAGACATTCCCCGCTACACGGAGCTGTACGAATCTATCACGACCGTCATTGATGACGAGCGTGACGACAGCGTCACGTTTCACGTCGGCGGCGCCCCCGTGCAATACGCCTTGGTCGAGCATTACACCACCGAGGCACCGCGCTATTTCGGCATCTCATTCCTCATCATCATGCTGATTCAGTACTGGTCGTTTCGCAGCTTCCAGGGGATGCTGCTGCCGATGCTGACAGCCTCGCTGAGCGTCGTATGGGGCCGCGGCATCATGGGACTGGCCGGGGTAAATCTCGATGTCCTCAATTCCGTTACGCCTATCCTGATCATGGCGGTGACTGCTGGGCACGCTATACAGATCCTCAAGCGCTATTACGAAGAATACCAGCGCCTTGCCGAACAGAGTGCGGGCAGCGTGCTGCCACGCGAGCTCAACCGAGTGGCGGTGATCGATTCACTGGTGCGCATCGGACCGGTGATGATCGCCGCGGGCGTCATCTCCGGCATCACGTTCTTCTCCCTGACCGCAGGCGGCACGACGATGATCCGGCATTTCGGCCTGTTCGCCGGCTCAGGGATCCTGAGCGCCCTGATATTGGAGATGAGCTTTGTGCCGGCGTTGCGATCTCTGCTACCTGCCCCCCCCCTCCGGGCCTCCGCCATACGTCGGCAACGCAGCCTGGTCGACACTTGGCTATCCGTGTTATCGGACCGTGTGGCTCAGGGGCGTGCTCCATGGATCCTGGCAGGCGGGCTGCTTCTGATCGTCGTGACAGCCGCGGGGACCCTGCGACTACAGGTCGACAGCAGCACGCTGCGCTATCTCGCACCCACGAACCAGGTTCGTGTGGATGATACGCAGATCAACCGCACGTTTGGCGGTACCAACACTATCTACTTCCTCGTCGAAGGCCAGGGTCAGGACAGCCTCAAAGACCCCGAGGTCCTGCGTGGCATGGAGCGCCTGCAGGTCTTCCTGGAACAGCAGCGCGGCGTTGGCAAGACTCAGTCACTCGCCGATCTAATCAAGCGCATGAACCAGGCTATGCACAATGATGATCCCGCCTACTTCATGATCCCCAATAGCCGCGAACTGGTCGCCCAGTACCTGCTGCTCTATACCGTATCGGGCGAGCCTCAGGACTTCGACAACTTCGTCGACAACGATTACCAAAAGGCGGTGGTCTGGGTATTCCTGAAGGAGGATAGCACGGCCTTTGCCGAGGAGCTGTACGAGATGGCGAAGCCGCTCATCGCCCGCTACTTCCCTCCCGGCGTAAAGATTCGCATTGGCGGTAGCGTGCCGGAGACGATCGCCATGAACGAAGTCGTCGTCAAGGAGAAGCTGATGAACATCCTACAGATGGCCATCGTCATCTTTCTGCTGTCGAGCCTTATACTGCGCTCCTTCGTGGGGGGGCTGTTCGTCGTCGCCCCGGTCTTGCTGATCGTGCTTGCGAACTTCGGCGCCATGGGTTGGTTTGGCATCCCGCTCGATATGGGCACGGCGACGACGGCCTCTATAGCGATCAGCGTCGGCGCAGATTACGAGATCTACCTGCTGTATCGCTTCAAGGAGGAGTTTGCGCGCACTCGCGACCTGCAAGCTGCCACCGAGGCATCGCTGCTCACCGCGGGTAAGGCCGTGCTGTTCGTCGCGCTGTCGATCGCCGGCGGTTACGCCGTGCTCCTCACCTCAGACTTTGGTTTCTACTCTCAGCTATCGCTGGCGGTGATCATGACCATGCTGATCAGCGCGGTATCAACGCTACTGCTACTGCGGTCCATGATGGTCGTGTTCAAACCCCGGTTTGTTTTTGGAGCGTGACCGATGATAGGTATTGCGAATATGAGCCTACCGGAGAGATGCCTTTCCATGAACCGCGGCATCATGACGTTGTCCCTCATGATCGCGCTGGCGTTATCCCTCGACTCGGCGCAGGCCGCACCTATGGCAGAGGAGATCATGCGAAACAACTTTTTTGCTACCAAGACCCAGTTGCTGGTGACCGACGCCACCATGGTGCTCATCAACGACAAGGGGCAACAACGCGAGCGCAAGACCACGACCTTATCGAAACTGCAGCAGGACGGCGTCAACCTCAAGCTGGTCGTCCGCTTCGATGCCCCGGTGGATGTCCGTGGGACCACGTTTCTACAGATCCAGCATCTGGAGACTGACGATGATATGTGGATCTTCCTGCCCGCATTGAAGAAGACGCGCCGATTGGTCGCGAACAACAAACGTGACAGCTTCGTGGGAACGGATTTCTCCTACGGCGACATCCTCACCCTGAAGCCCGAGACCTTCGATCATGCGCTGATCGGATCGAAGCCCATGAATGGCAACGACTGCTATGTGGTCGAATCTGTGCCCAAGACCGCAGCCCTTTTGAACGACATAGGCTACGCGAAAAAGATCTCTTGGATCCGCCAAGACAATTTCATGGAGGTTATGGTCGAGTATTACGATGAAGACGGGCAGTTGTACAAGACCCAGACAACCGCTGACCACAAGATGCTGGAGGCCGAGCCGCAACGATGGATCGCGCTGCGCCGCGAGATGGTCAACCACCAGAGTCAGCATAAAACCATCGTGACTTTTAACAAGACGGATACGAGCGGTGCGATACCGGATGGCGCCTTTACAACCCGTGCGATCGAGCGTGAGTGATGCGGTCTGGAGATGTGTTCGCAATTATCCCATGGACCTTGGTGGCCACACAGCGTAGGGTCGGGCACGCAACCTCACCCGGCCAGCAGCGTCTATGCGGCAGCTTATAGGTATCATCTTTTTTACGCTAGGCATAGTGAATAATAATGCTCCTGGTGCCGAGATGAGCAACATCGCACAGAGCTGGGGACGCAGCGCCTTGGGCGCGCTCCAGTCGCAGGGATTCAGCGGCTCGCTGCGCACCGATTACTTTAGCTCTGACAAGGCGCTTACCGACGAGACTGACCTCTTCGGGATCAGCGCGCAGGCAAAGGTGCTGCCGACCTTCACGGACAACCTTGACGGAAAGCTAGAAGTGCGTCTGAGTGATTTCGACGTCGTTGGAGGCCATGAGACGGATGCAACGCTGCTCGAAGCCTATCTCTCCCTGCACAACACTATCGGGCAAGTCCGCCTCGGCAAGCAAATCGTCGCCTGGGGCCGAGCCGACCGCATAAACCCCACGGATAACCTGACACCACGCGATTTTACCGTGCTGCTGCCGTTCGAAGAGGACCAGCGGTTCGGGACGTACGCGCTGATGTTGGACACCTATCTCTCAGACGACCTCACCTTGGAGGTCTTCACGACGCCGTTCTTCGAACCCTCCATCATCCCATTCTCGCGCGATGAGGCGATAGTCGTTGATATCCGGCCGGCACACCGACTATCGAACAGCGAGGTCGCCATCAAACTCGACAAGAGCGGCGGCCAGGTCGACTGGTCGCTCAGCTATTTTCACGGTTACAGCCTGTTCCCCGATATCCGCCTGCAGGGGTTCGCCGACCGTAGTCCTATCGTCGAATTTCGCTATCACCAGATGGATGTCTTGGGCGCCGATATCGCAACCAACTTCGGTCGGTATGGGTTTCGTGCGGAAGCGGCGTATTTTCACGCAGCCGACCGGGATGGCACAGACCCCACGATTAAGAACCCCTACCTCTTCTACGTCGTGGGTGTCGATCGCACTTTCTACGAGCACCTCAACGTCAACGTCCAGTTGTTCGGTCGCCACGTGCGACATTTCACGTCGCTCGAGACGATCGCTGACCCGGTGCAACACGAGGTCGCGGTCGTCAACGCCATCGTGAACGGGCAGCAGGACGAGTTCAGTAATGGGGCTAGCATGCGCGTGAGCAACCGATGGCTCAACGATACGCTGGAAGCGGAGCTGCTGGGAATCCTCGATTTCACGAGGAGCAATACCTACCTGCGTCCCTTATTGACCTATGCGCTCACCGACGATATCCGGTGTAGCCTGGGCGGCGAGCTATACCTAGGCGCCGATAACACTTTCTTCGGACGACTCAAAGAGAACAGCGGCCTCTTCTTCGAGCTAAGGTATTCGTTCTAACTGAGGCAATCACGATGACTTGCGCCAGGTACCGGAAGGACAGGATGGGTCTTACAGAAGGACGCGCGCGGATGGACTTCAACAAACCTGAGTATGCATCTGACCGTGAAGTGCCGGACCTGCGTATTTTTCGGATCAAGGGCGTGCTCGAGTTCTCCGAGTCTCACGGCAGCTGCGCGCGTCAGGTTGATCAGATCGCGACCCTAGTGGCGGAGCTATTCAACGTTCACCACTGTGCTATCGTGCTCTGGAAGAACATAACGACCGCCCTGCGCCGCAGCTCCGAGCGGCCAGCGGCATTACGGGACAGAGGCAATCTTACGATGTCTTGCCCGATGCTGATAAATGGCATCGAGGTCGGCATGATCAGCGTTGAAGGCCCCAAGGATACCGAGGGGTTCACTCATAGCGACTTCGTCCTGCTTGAGGTGGTTGCGCTCACCATCGCAAAGTCCGTCAGGTTGATACAAGCGCACAACATACTGAGGATGCACTACGCCGCGGGCTCCATATCGAGACAGCTCGCCAAGCCCCTGTCGGCAGGGATCCATCCTCGAGACCTCGCCCCGATGGCGGCACAATCGTTTTATGGACAACTGATCAAGTTGGGATTTCTACCAGGTGACATTGTGCACACCATCTCTGAGGTAATCGCTGAGCTCAACCGGGATCTGCGTGCACACCGCCACGTTTAGATTACTTCTGACTAAGTTTGGGGTTAAGAACCATGATGGATCATTTTCGTTACTGCATAACAACCTGTATCTATTACCCGTTGGTGTACGCCGCGATAATCATGGGGCATAAATGGCCGTTGGCGGTCATGCTGTTCATCACCGTGTCCCAGGTCCTCGTCGATGGCCTCACACCCCCTGATCGCAAGGTCGTCACGATCAAGCATCGCCCTCTCTTAGACCTATACTTGTATCTGCATCTACCGCTTGGGTTCGGGATGCTGCTGCTGATGTCATGGCACGTAGCCCCAGGGGACCTCTGGGGCATTGGCGCCTGGCTCTCGGGACTGCTTGGCCCGTGGGTGATCGAGGCGCACGCCAATCATTCGGTCGTCGATCACATCATCCTGGGGCTCTACGTCGGTTTCGTCCTTAGCACAGGCACCCTGGTCGGCCACGAGCTCGTGCACCGCTTGTCCAGCCCGTTGGCTGTCTTAGCGGGAAGGTGGTTGCTCGCCATGAATTTCGATGCGCAGTTCTCCATCTCGCATGTCTACGGCCATCACCGCAACGTCGGCACGCCCAAGGACCCGGCGACCGCGCGCCGCGGGGAACCTTTGTACCGATTCGTGTTGCGTTCGACCATAGGGCAATACCGGGAAGCCTGGGAGATCGAGCGCGAGCGGCTGGCAAAGAAGGAACTGCCCAGGTGGTCTTTCTACAACCGGCTACTGACCGGCGTGGCGATGAGCATGCTGATCGCTGTGTTCTGTTACGCGCTTGGTGGCTGGATCGGAGTGGGCCTGTTCATGCTCGCCGCGTGCCTGTCTAAGTGTATGTTCGAGATGGTGAATTATATCCAACATTACGGCCTGGTCCGCGTGCCCGGCACGCGCGTCGAGCCGCGCCACAGCTGGGATTGCATCTCTAGGGCATGTACAAATACATTCTTCGCATTGCCACGGCATGCGCATCATCATGCTAAACCGGGCCTCGCTTACTGGCAGCTGGAACCATCAAGCCTCGCGGCGACGGAGCTGATCAACAAGGGCTACATGGCCACGATGTTTATCGCCATGCTGCCGTCCCTGTGGTTTCACGTCACAAGCCTCATGCTGCTGCGATGGGACAAGGAATACGCGACTGAGGAAGAACTCAGGCTGGCAAACGACGCGAATCGCGAGAGCGGGATCAAAGCGCTCACGCAGGCATCCGGAGAACTGGCCAACAGCGCCTAAATAAATAGGCTGCTGCAAAACGCCGCTAGCGCGTAGCGAGCACGGATATGTGCGCGGCGAGCGACTGGAAGCACCAGGGGTCCCTGCAGCTTGAACGGCAAACGACCATCTCGAGCGAGCGGCCGTGGTCGGCGTTCATTAGTGACCACTTAACGCACTGATCTGCTGGAGATTACAGATCGCCAAATGGCCGTCGTTCAGGTATCCTTGGAAGTCAGCAAAACAATCAAGGGAGGACCTGCCCGATGGCCATGCCGTTTAAGTATCGATTTGCGCGCTTCTCTGCTCAAGCTGTTTCCGGATGCCTTTATCCGGCGCCTGCGCAACGTCGATCCGGTACACCTGTTCTGGACCCTGGTACTGGCCTTTGGGGTCGAGCGTGGCCCAAGCTCAACGCCTGAAGGAACATCGCTTCGCGACCCTGCTCGCCTTTCTCGCCGCGAGGTAGGGTTCGATCCCGATAATCCGGTGCTGGCCCTGTGAGATCCCCACGAATTTTACTCTGAGAGGCAGTGGTTTCGGATGAGTTCATCAAGGCAGCTGATGGCCGCAAGGAGGTCTCGCAAGCGCAAGGTCACCCGCGGGTCGTCGATGACTT
>JBOIDL010000053.1:0-20772 GCA_050740435.1 Gammaproteobacteria bacterium | reverse complement strand
CGTTGCCGTTGTGCATCTGTAAGCTCGATAACACTGGCTGTTCGCATGCTCGCCTCCTCGTTCGATCTCCAGATCAGATCGACCGGAAGGCATATAGTTCCATCAATTACGAAGCGCTACACTAGCGACAATCGGCATCAACGCCGCCAGCGCGACGAGCTTGTCGATCGTCCCCTCGAAGGCCCCAATCACACGCGAGGCAATAAAGGCGGTAACCAGGTTGATCGCTAGCCATGCCCAGCGGTTCTTGGCACTTTTCCAGATAGGCGCGAAAAGGTCTTCGTCCTGGTTTAAGCCGACTTGCTTTAAGCGATCCCGTTCGGTCGTCTCGCGCCGATAGTCCATCACTGCGTCGACCGTGATCATACCCACAACCCGATCGTGCAAATTCACGACCGGTGCGGTAATAATGTCATAGCGCTCGAAGGCTTGTACAGCGTCCGTCGCCGCATCTTCGGTGTAGAAGAAAATAGGATCGGGGACCAAAACCTCATGGACCTTTACATCCGGATCGTGGATCAAGAGTTTTCTGATCGGGAGCAGTCCCTGCAAGATACCTCCGCGATCGACAACCACGATATGATCGATGCGGGCAGGTAAGCCGCTGCGACGCCGCAGGTAGCGGAGTACGACATCGAGGTTTACGTCTTCGCGCACCGTCACGACATCGAGAACCATGAGCGAACCGACCGTGCCCTGCGGAAACTCGAGCATGGTCTGAACCTCACTACGATCCTCGCGGTCGAGCGTAGCGAACAGCGCCGAAACCGTATCCTTAGAGAGGCTCGGGACCAGATCGGCGATATCCTCCGATTCGAGGTGCTCGACAGCCCAAGAATTTCATTCTCCTGCATGTCGGCGATGAGCCTCGCCCGCACCGCATCGGAAAGTTCCAGGAGCACGGCGCCCCGTGCCTCGGGACGCACGAGATCCCACACGACGTGGCGACGATGCAGCGGTAATCCTTCCAGTACAAACGCGAGGTCCGCGGGGTGGAGCTGCGCGATCCGCCGCTGCACTTCCGCCAGTTGCTGCTTTACCAACAGGCTTTGTAACAGTTCGTGACGCGGGGTCGCCTGACGCGAGGTGAACTCACTGACGAGATCCTGTTTATTAAGGAGGTCAACAACCTGATCGAGCGTCGCTTTGAGCTTCCCCCCCGGTTTGACCCCAGTCTCGATCGTCATAGAAAAATCCTTTGTCAGTGGCCAGTAACCTGCGTTGGTTCACGTTAATGTTGCACTGCAAATAATAACCGCTCGGCGACATTATTGAAGCCCGTCCGACGCGATGTTAAAGCACGCCTTACGAATAAGTACGGGGGTGGAACAGCAATCTGAGAGTGACTACGGCAAGGTACTGTGAATTAGTTTACAACCGGGTGTCACCGCTGGAACTATGCTTCGACGCTGCGATCCCCCTTCGGAAACAACAACCAGACTGAAGAATATTCTCCTCCTGACGATACCGGCGTTACCTAAAAACTGAAAAGGCGCTTTTTAAACCATGACCCACAATCCCCTTGTGATAGCGGCCGGCGGAAGCATGGTCGTGTTGAGCTGGCCGCAATTGACGCTTGCCCAAAGGCCCAACCGAATTCATGAGCCCTTGGGCGATGCGCTAGCGGAAATCACATTAACAGACGATAGCGTATTGACATGATTCGCGCTGCTACGAGACTGGGCCTACGGGCCGTGGACCCGCGGCCCGTTTGCATTCAAGCTCCGCTCAACGACAACAACGCCGCTTCATACCCGACAAGACAAACATAGATCGCGAACGCGATCTGGAGGATGGTTTGCCCTTTGAGAGAGTAGAATACAGTGAAATTCTTGTGTACTACGAGAAGCGCAATACCGATCGCGGTCAGCACGAATTTCACGACTAAAAACAGCCCGGTATCCGCGCGCAGTGCGGCATCAAGCAGCGGATTGACCTCGGTCGCACCGGCCGCTAGAAGACGCAACGTTAAGCAGGCATCCACGCACCCTAGGACAAAGATGCCGATCGAGACGGCGAACAGCGGCATCTCGTAGCGGTCGATGTAACCTGCCGCGCCGTTGTACCGCCGCTCGCGCGCGCGGCATCCACACCAAGACCCATATGTCAAGGTCCACCAGGACAGGCGCCGCCGATCGGCGCCGCGCCGTTGGGCGGCTGCATCGCCGCCGGCCATTTGCTTGCCGATATACGTCCCTGCACGCGGGTCCTGACACCCTTGTTCCATTGCTCTGGTTCCTTACCGAGACACCGATGAGGCTAAATCCTACACCATTGAGTATGGAAAATCGAACCCGACGGTGCGTGACGCGGACAACTCGCCGTAATAATATTCCCGGGTTTTAGATCACAGACCGGCCTGCGCACGACGTGACCGAGCAACCTGAGAACGCGAAGATCGACCTCCGAGGCGGACAGTTGCGGCTTACTGGTGCTTGGACGATGCGCAATCTCGCGCTCTTGGAAACAAGCTTCGCGGCGCGGGCGCCGGGGCCGGTGATCCTCGACGCAAGCGGGATCACCGCGCTCGATACCAACGGGGCCTGGCTGCTGCAACGGATGCTGCGTACCTATGCCGCACAGGACGTGCCTGCGCAGTTGACGGGTCTGCGCGAGGAGTTCCACGCGCTTTTAGAGCTGATCGAAGCCCGCACCAATACGGTCGACGATGAGCCTGTCCCCGAAACTTTGGGCATCCTTGGGCGGCTAGGACAAGAGACTATTGAGCGCCTCGATCATAGCCTGCGCTTGCTGACGTTTATCGGCGAGGTGAGTGCCGCGTTCCTACGCAACATCCGAAAGCCTTCACGCATCCGTTGGCGGGCGTTCTTTAGCTGCATCGAACGTGCTGGCGTGCGCGCGATCCCGATCGTCGCCTTGCTCTCCTTTCTGCTTGGGATCGTCATCGCTTACCAAGGCGGACGTCAGCTGCAAAGCTATGGCGCTAACATCTTCATCGTCGAGCTCGTAACGCTCACGATGTTCCGCGAGTTCGGTCCCATGATGACGGCGATCATCATCGCCGGGCGCACGGGGTCGGCGTACACGGCCGAGATAGGGACGATGAAGGTCACGGAAGAAATCGATGCCTTGAAAACCATCGGTATCTCGCCCTTCGAACTGCTGGTCTTGCCTAAGATTATCGGGCTGATGATCGCCCTACCGCTTCTGACGCTGGTCGCCGATGCGGCGGGCGTGTTAGGCGGGATGGTCATGGCGGCTAAGTTCTTGGACGTGGGCTACTTGGATTTTCTCGACCGCATACCCGGGGAAGTCACGTATAGATCCTTTCTGCTCGGGATCGGCAAGGCTCCCGTATTTGCAATGATCGTCGCCGTCGTCGGTTGCTTCCAAGGGTTCCGCGTCATGGGCAGTGCCGACAGCGTCGGCCGCCAAACCACCGTCAGCGTGGTTCAGTCGATCTTCTTAGTCATCGTCGCTGACGCCGCGTTTTCAATCCTGTACAGTTGGCTTGGGATTTAGTCCCCCTGAATCGCATGGCGATGTCTGGCAAGCACATTATTGAAGCACGGGATATACGCACCTATTTCGGAGAGGTGTGCATCCACGACGGGATTGACCTCGATGTCCAACGCGGCGAGACATTTGCCCTGGTGGGAGGCAGCGGTTCCGGGAAAACCACCTTACTCCGCGAGATCAATATGCTCACGCGCCCGGCCTCCGGCACCTTACGGGTCCTTGGATTCGACGTATTGGCGCTGCCCGAAAATCGCTTAGACCAGCTGCGCCGGCGCATCGGCGTGATGTTTCAGCATGGAGCGTTGTTCAGTGCCCTGACCGTGTTGGAGAATGTTGCCTTGGTCCTAAACGAACATACGGATCTCCCGCGGGATCTCGTACGGCAACTGGCACTGTTAAAGGTCCTCCTCGCCGGACTCCCAACGAGCGCGGCATTCAAGTATCCGCGCGAGCTGAGCGGGGGCATGCTGAAACGCGCGGCCGTTGCTCGAGCTTTGGCCCTCGACCCGGAGATCTTATTTCTCGATGAACCTACCGCCGGGCTGGATCCGCAGAGCGCCAGCGCCTTCGATGATCTCGTCATGCAGCTCAAGGAATCCCTGGGGCTGACCGTGGTGCTGGTGACGCATGATCTCGATACCCTCTGGCGGGTGACCGATCGGGTGGCGTTCCTGGCGCAAAAAAAAGTCGTGGCTCTCGCGCCGATAGCTGAATTGAGCGCGTTTCCACACCCCGAGATCCGTGCTTATTTTTCTGGTCCGCGCGGTCGCGCCGCCGCACAAGCTTCCACGTGGACCCGCGCGTAAACTTTACGTTAGTCGGCCTGTTCGTCCTCGTCTTCGGCGCAGCATTGATCTGGACGGCGGTATGGCTGAGCGCCCAAGAGGACCATAAGACCTATGAAACCTACGTCGCGTACGTGTACGAATCCGTGGCCGGCCTCTCCCCGCGCGCGGCGGTAAAGTACCGCGGCGTCGATGTTGGATTTGTGCGCAAGATCGGCCTCGACAAAGGTAACCCGGAGCGGGTACGGCTATTGCTCGACATCGAGGCTGGCACGCCGGTTAAAGCCGACACGGTGGCGCTATTATCGGTCTACGGCATTACCGGGCTCGCCTTTGTCGATCTGACTGGCGGCAATCGCCAGTCTCCGCCCCTGGTAGCTCGTCCCGGCGAACGTTACCCCGAGATCCGCACCGGGCCGTCGCTGCTCGCCTCCGCGTCCAGCGGCCTGATGCAAGCCACCCAGCTGGCGCAAGAATTTAAGAAGATCGCCGAGCAGATCCTAAAATTGTTGAACCAGGAAAATCAGGACGCGTTGAGCAACACGTTGCAAAACGTAGAGCGCATCACCACCGCACTCGCAACCCGCGACCAGGACATCGGAACCACGCTCGTGCGCGTGAGCGCCATCCTTGACAACGCCGCCCGCATGGCGCAGGAGTTGCCGGCGCTCCTGAGCGCGCTACGCAAGGGTGCCGAAAGGATCGATTCCGTGCTCGGCACCTTCGATCGCACGGCCACGAATCTCGACCAGCTGATCGTCGACACCCGCGCCGATCTCGGGCGGTTCTCGCGTGGCGCTGCCGCGCAGGCCACCCCGATTTTGACTGACCTGCGCCGACTCGTGGACAATATGCAGCGCTTGACCGAGGCGATCGAACGTGATCCCAACGCGCTCTTGTTCGGTCGGCGGGTGCGCCGGGGGCCGGGCGAATGACGCTTTCCGTAAAGCATGCATGCGTGATGCTTGTGCTCGCTCTGAGCGGATGTGCGGCCTTCAACCGCACACCCGAGCAGCCGCCGCAGATCTATGTACTCAGGGCCGTGCCCCGCGCAACGCAAGCCAAACCGGCGGAGAATCACTTAAGCGTGCTCGTTTCGACGCCCAAGGCCTGGCCGGGTTATGACCGGGCGCGCATCGCTTATGTGCGTCATCCCCTGCAAGTCGATTACTATGCCGAGAGCGAGTGGGCCGATCAACCGGCGCGGATGTTAGAGCCTCTATTAATGACGGCGCTACAAGAATCCAACCTTTTCAACGCGGTCGTCTCCGCAACCAGCAGTGCGATGGCGGAGGTGCGGATCGATACCGAGATCGTTCAAATCCATCACGAGTTCCTGATCTCACCAAGCCTGGGCCGGGTCGTGATCCGTGCCCAGCTAATCGACCTGACAAGGAACCGGGTCCTCGGCACGCGTGTCTTCAGCGCGACCCAATCCGCTCCCACCGAGGATGCCAAAGGCGGGGTGACGGCCATCAATAATGCGTTGGAAGTGATCCTAGGGGCGATCGTGGATTTTTGGCGCGACACCCTCCGCGAGCCGGTTTCTGAGGATTTATCGAGTTAGCACGATGGCGGTCACTTACACCCCAGAACAGCGCCTAAACCAACTCCAATCCGAACTGAGTCAGCGCATACTGATTCTCGATGGCGCCATGGGGACTATGATCCAGTCTTACGGACACGAGGAACAAGACTTTCGCGGGAAACGCTTCGCGCATCACCCCAGCGCCTTGAAGGGAAATAACGATCTACTGACGCTTACCCAGCCGCAGATAATCAGCGCGATTCACCGCGCCTATCTGGAGGCCGGCGCCGATATCTTGGAGACCAATACCTTCAATTCCACGGCTATCGCGATGGCAGACTACCGGCTGGAATCTCTCGCTTACGACTTGAACTACGCCGGAGCGCATCTGGCCCGCGCCGTCGCCGACGAGTTCGAAGAACAAGAAGCGAGCCGCCCCCGGTTCGTCGCCGGCGTGCTCGGACCCACGAATCGCACGGCCTCGATCTCGCCGGATGTCAACAATCCGGGTTTCCGAAACACGACCTTCGCCGAGCTGGCCGACGCGTACACGGTCGCTATCCGGGGCTTGCTCGATGGCGGCGCCGATGTGCTTTTGGTTGAGACCGTCTTCGACACCCTCAACGCCAAAGCAGCCTTGTTCGCCATCGACGAATATTTCCAGAACCACAACCTCCGCGTTCCGATCATGATTTCGGGAACCATCACCGACGCCAGCGGGCGCACCTTGACGGGCCAGACCACCGAAGCATTCTGGAATTCGGTCGCACATGCAAACCCGCTCACGGTCGGTTTGAATTGCGCGCTCGGCGCCACGGAGTTGAGGCCCTATGTCAAGGAGTTGTCCAGAGTCGCCGGCACTTACGTCAGTACCCATCCCAATGCGGGCCTGCCGAACGAGTTCGGCCAGTATGACGACAGCCCCGCGTTCATGGCCGGCGTACTGCGGGAGTTCGCCGAGAGCGCATTCCTGAACATCGTCGGCGGCTGTTGCGGCACGACGCCGGCGCATATCCGAGCGATCGCGGAGGCAGTACGCGATCTCCCGCCGCGCCCCATCCCGGAGATCCCGCGCCGCTGCCGGCTGAGCGGTCTGGAACCGCTGACGATCGGAGCGGAGGTGAATTTCGTCAATATCGGCGAGCGCACCAACGTTACCGGCTCACCGAAATTCGCCGCGCTGGTGCGCGCGGGCGAGCTCGATGCCGCAGTGCAGGTGGCGCGGCATCAGGTGGAGAACGGCGCTCAGATGATCGATGTCAACATGGACGAAGGCATGCTCGATTCCGAAGCATTGATGATCCGGTTCTTGAATCTGATTTCCGCGGAGCCCGAAATCAGCCGCGTGCCGGTGATGATCGACTCCTCCAAATGGAGCATCATCGAAGCCGGACTCCGGTGCCTGCAGGGGAAAGGTGTGGTCAACTCGATTAGCCTGAAAGAAGGCGAGGAGCGCTTTGTCGAGCATGCGCGCTTGGTGCGCCGTTATGGCGCCGCGGTCGTCGTCATGGCCTTCGATGAGCGCGGGCAAGCCGATACCGTCGAGCGAAAATTCGCGATCTGTAAACGCAGCTACGAAATCCTCACTGAAAAGCTCGGGTTTCCCCCGGAAGACATCATCTTCGATCCCAACGTGTTAACGGTCGCGACGGGGATGGAAGAGCACAACGATTATGCCTTGGCATTTTTTGAGGCCACGCGCGAGATCAAACATCGCCTCCCCCATGTGCTCGTCAGTGGCGGGGTAAGCAACGTCTCGTTCTCCTTTCGCGGTAACAACCCGGTGCGGGAGGCCATGCACACCGCCTTTCTGTATCACGGTATCAAGGCTGGGATGGACATGGGGATCGTGAATGCCGGGCAGCTCGGGATCTACGAAGACATCCCCCGTGAGCTGATGGAAAGGACTGAAGATGTCCTTTTGAACCGCCGTGCCGACGCCACCGAAGCCTTAATCAAATTTGCCGAGACCGTCAAAGGCGAAGCGCGAGAAAAACACGAAGATTCCACCTGGCGTAACCAGAGTGTGCAAGAACGCCTGGTGCATGCGCTTGTCAAAGGGATCACCGATTACATCGAAAGCGATACGGAAGAAGCGCGACAAGCTCATGAGCGCGCGCTGCAAGTCATCGAAGGTCCGCTCATGGACGGCATGAACGTGGTCGGTGATCTCTTCGGGGCGGGCAAGATGTTTCTACCCCAAGTCGTCAAGAGCGCTCGCGTGATGAAAAAAGCGGTCGCCCACCTCGTCCCTTATATCGAGGCGGAAAAACGCGCCGGCGGCGTCATTCGGAATAACGGCAAAATCATCATGGCCACCGTCAAAGGTGATGTGCATGACATCGGCAAGAATATCGTCGGCGTCGTCCTCCAATGTAACAACTTCGAGGTCATCGATCTCGGCGTGATGGTTCCGGCGGAGAAGATCCTCGAGACCGCGAGGCAGGAACACGCCGATTTTATCGGCCTGAGCGGCCTCATCACGCCATCGCTCGATGAGATGGTGGACGTCGCCAAGGAAATGCAGCGCCAAGGCTTCACGATCCCCCTCCTCATCGGCGGCGCCACGACCTCGCGCACACACACGGCGGTCAAGATCGCACCGAACTATCGACAGCCCACGGTCCATGTGCGCGATGCCTCGCGCGCGGTCGGAGTCGCCACGAAGTTGATGAGCCGGGAACTGCGTACTGAGTTCGCCGCTGGAATAAATCGGGAATACGAGGAAGTGCGCGAACGCCATAAGGGACGCCAAGCGCGTACCGAATGGGTAAGCCTCGCCGCGGCAAGGCAAAATAAACTCGCGGCGGATTGGCGCGCGTACTATCCTCCCGCACCAAAGCAACTGGGAGTTTCTGTGTTCGCGGATTACTCCTTAGAGGAGTTGAGCCACTACATCGATTGGACGCCTTTCTTTATCGCCTGGGAGCTTGCGGGACGTTATCCGCGGATCTTGGACGATGTCACCGTCGGCGATGCGGCGCGTAGGCTTTTCCGTGAAGCCCAAATGATGTTAGCGCAGCTCATCGAGGAAAAATGGCTGCGCGCGTCCGGTGTGATCGGCTTATTCCCCGCGAATACCGTGGGCGAGGACGACATCGAGATCTATACCGATGAGACTCGTTCCGGGGAGCTCACGGTGATCCACTCCTTGCGACAACAACAGAGGCGGCCGCCGGGACAGCCCAATCTCGCGTTGGCCGATTTCGTCGCGCCGAAGGAAACCGGCGTCGCGGATTATATCGGCGCCTTCGCGGTCACGGCCGGCATCGGCATGGAGGAAATCATCAAGCGCTTTGAGGATCAACACGACGATTATTCGTCCATCATGGTTAAAGCATTGGCGGACCGTCTGGTCGAGGCCTTCGCGGAGCGGTTGCATCAATGCGTGCGCAAGGAATTCTGGGGCTACGCGCCCGAGGAAAGCATTGGCATCGAGGGACTGATCGACGAAAGCTATCAAGGGATCCGTCCCGCGCCCGGCTACCCGGCCTGTCCCGATCACACCGAAAAACCCTTGCTATGGCGGCTGCTCGATACCGAACAGCACACCGGGATCCGCCTTACCGAAAGCTACGCGATGTACCCGATGGCCTCGGTAAGCGGCTGGTATTTCTCCCATCCACAGGCGCGTTATTTCGGACTGGGACCGATCAACGAAGACCAGGTCCACGACTATGCACGGCGGAAGGGTATGGACCTTAAAGCGATCGAGCGTTGGCTCGGACCGAGCTTGGGTTATGAGCCCAATGAATAAAGGTTTGCCATCCTTCAAGACATCGTTGCGGCCCGGTGCGTCACGGCGGCTGCGTTGTCAAGATCACAGCCGCTGAGCCGCTACAGCGCCAAGTCATGGCGCATAACAAGCGCCGGCGTATCCAACTTACTATCGCGAGGGAAAATCACCATGGAGATCGTAGGCTACGTCTTGCTCACCGCGGCCATTACCGTTTTCATCTACGGTGTCCTCGCTTATAACCGCTTGGTGATGCTGAAGCACAACGTCCGTAAGGCATGGGGAAACATCGATGTGCTGCTCAAACAGCGTCACGACGAGCTGCCAAAGCTAGTCGCCACCTGCAAGGAATACATGAAGCACGAACAAGATACCCTGCGCAAGGTCGTTGAGGCGCGAAGTATGGTCGCGGCGGCGCGTGAAGCCACGGATATTCCTGCCCTCGGCGCTGCGGAGAAGCTGTTGCGCGCCGGTCTTGGGCAACTCTTCGCACTGGTCGAGCACTACCCTGATCTTAAAGCCAACGAGACCTTTCACCATCTGCAAAGCCGCATCACCGGCTTGGAGCACGACATCGCCGATCGGCGCGAGTTTTATAACGACGCGGTGAACGTTAATAACGTCGGCATCGAGCAATTCCCCGATTTGTTCATCGCGAAGCTATTCGACTTTCGAACGCACGAGGTACTGCTTTTCGAGGCCGCGGAAAAGACAGACGTCGATCTTCGCGTTTTATTTCAAACCCCTTAGTCAATCGTGATGTTTGGCCCGTGGTGGCTAGATCGCGGCCACGGCTTGATTTCGGCAAGCTACGTGGCCTCGCTCGCGGGTGTGTGGTATGCGCCTCGGCCCATGGTTCGATTTGCGTTGCTTGGGGCAATCGTGATCGCGAGCCTGTGGGCATGCTTAGGCGCTTACCGGCGCTACCACCTCATCACCGACACGCCAAGCTCGGCCATCCGCAGCGCCGCCCAGGGCTACACCGAACTCTACGGCCGCTGTGAACCGCATACCCTCCCGATTGGCTTCAGATCGGGACCGCCGTGCGTATGGTATCGCTACAACGTCCAGCGCCAAAGCGGAAGTTCTTGGACACCGCACTCACACGGTCAGAGTACGGATACTTTCGTTTTGAGCGACGGAACGGGTCGATGCGTCATCGATCCCGACGATGCGGAGGTAGTTACGACGCATAGATCGCGCTGGCGGGAAGGCGATTTTAGCCTTGATGTGGAATTCCTGGCGCCTGGAGATAATCTATACGCACTCGGAGACATCGTGAGCATCGGTCATCACTGCACGCCGACGGAGCGTGGTCATGAGGTAAGTCTATTGTTACGCGAATGGAAACAAGATCGGGAAGCGCTGACGAAGCGTTTTGATAGTGACAGCGATGGAAAGATCAATTTCCAAGAATGGAACCAAGCACGGGTAGTGGCGGAAGATCAAGTGGATCGCGAGCGCATCGAACGGCCTAACGACTCACTATTAATGCGCTCACCGGAAAGCGGACGACCCTACTTGCTATCGAATCAAGACCCCGAGGACCTCGCCACTCGCTACCAGAGGTGGTCTTGGTTGCATGCTATCGTGTTCGCGGGCACGAGCGTGGCGATGCTCGTTTACCGGTTCTCATGACACGCGGTCTTGCTGCCAAGATTACACACGCGTTTGGTTACGTTCTTGCTTTATTCTTGGTAACCATTGCTTCGGGTTCCCGGGCTTGGGAGCCGAACATCCAAGGTATCTAATTCGCCAACAACGGAGCTACTCATGAACGATCAGTTAGAGCCCTCGCAGACATTCGAAATCTGGTGGACCTCGGAAATCGACGGCGCCTATCGCCGTTGGATCGCACAGCAGCCGGGAGAGTCCGCGCTCTCGCACTTCGACGCGCGCCGCTCCTTTGCTCGCGACGCCGGGCTGCTACCCGCATGGGCGCGATAGGCTCATCCCTTATTTGCCCGAGACCCGTTGCTACTGTATGACTATCCCGGTGCTCGGACAGGGGGATCGAGATGCGTGTGGATCTTTGAAGCCGCAAGGTTACGGAGACGATCGATGCTGGCGGGCAAAAGGATAACCCTCGCAGCGGATCAAACGGCAAGCGCGGCTGACGCCGACGCATTCAATGATGCGGAGCGTGGCACCGTTGCTAGGCGCTTGTTCGAAGGTCCTAGCCCATTAACATCGGATCTGGATCGGCCTTTAAACGTACCCGGGTACACGCTCATCCGTGAAATCGGCACGGGCGGAATGGCGTCTATTTTTCTCGCTGAACGTCACGAAGATGGGCAACATCTGGTACTCAAAATCCTACCTTTCAAAGCGCAAGAGAACCCCGTTCCGTTTAAACGCTTCATGCGCGAATACAACCTGCTGAGAAAACTCTGCCACCCTCACGTCGCCAGAGTCTTCGAGCGCGGATTCGCGAGCGACCTCGCCTATATCGCAATGGAGTATTTTCCGGCAGGCGATCTAAAAACAAGGATAAAGCACGGTATAGACCCAGCGGCCGCGACGCATTTCCTGCGTCAGATTGCATTAGGGCTAGACGCGGTCCACCGGATTGACGTGATCCATCGGGATCTTAAACCGGCCAATATCTTGTTCCGGGATGAGCAGCGTTTGGCTATCACCGACTTCGGGATAGCGAAAGATACCAATGCCAGCGGAGATCTCACCTCGGCAAACTCGCTGCTGGGCACCGCATACTATATTAGTCCCGAATTAATCACCCGCCAGGGATCGGATAAACGCAGCGATCTCTATAGCCTCGGCATCATCCTATATCAGATGTTAACGGGGGTCCTGCCTTATCGCGGCGCCACTCCCTACGAGGTCTTTCAAGCTCATCTCGAGACTCCGATTCCAAGCCTTCCGTCCGAAATCTCGCGTTATCAGTCCTTGGTTAACACATTGCTTGCTAAAGACCCCGACGATCGATTCCAAAGCACCGCTGAACTGCTTGATGGTTTGGATCGGGCCGCGTAACGCGGTGCCTTTGCGGTTCGAAACGATCTAGGCGGGTGCTGGAATAGGCAGCAGCTTTTTGACGACATCGTCAATAACCGCCTGCTGCAAAGGCTTCCAGAGGTAGGTATCGCAGGTCGCAAGCGCGAGCTTACCTCTGATACTCTCCGCGGGCGAAGCGCTGGCCACGAGCAGAACCACCGGGGTTGTTCGTTTCTTAGGGTCGCGCTTGATCATCCGGCAGATTTCGTAACCGTCTATCCCCGGTAACATCACCTCAAGAAATATGATGTTGTAGCGTTTGTTATTGATGAACTCGATCGCCTCTTCCCCGGTCTGTGCGAGATCGACATGGGAGGCGATCGATTTAAGTGCGTTCTTCAGCTGCGTCCTGACCGGGAAACTGGCATCCACGACGAGCGCCTTCAAGCCTTGCACGCCTCGCGTCCCAGTATCGGTGCGTGTTACCGTGTCGTCCGCGGAGAGCGACGCAGCGTCGCGCGGCGCACCATGCTCCTCAATGGCAACCTTCTCCAACATGGCTAGAAGCCGCGTTGCGCTCACTGGTCGCTGAATCAAATATTTCGGATTGTCCGCGGGCTGCTCGCGCGCCAACACAATACCGGAGATCGTTTTTCCTAGTGCTTTAGCCTTGAGAAAACCGGCCCAACTCTGGAGAGCCTGTGGCGTATCGGAATCGATAAGCACTATGTCCGGCGCAGTCTCAGGACTCGCTACGTAAGGTACAAAGCGCAGCGCCTGCGATTGCGAAGTCTCCACGATCTGCTGCAACCATCGGAGCTCACTTTCACCTAGGCCAATGGTCGCAACGGTAAATGTCGCGTTATTCATTACTCTATTGATACTCCAAATATTAGCTTCGGCTTGTGTCGTTCCGGCAGCGTCTCCATCGACGATGCGGAACCGCCGCTGCATTTGTATTGCGCTATTCCCCGGCTCTGGACTGCCGCACGCTGTATCGGCATCGATCTCCGGAACTTCAGCGGATCATAAGTATTTCCGATAGGTATGTAATTATGCTGAACCCGGCCTGCGGGTGACGCATTTTTTCTGCTCCCGGTCCTCCCGACCATCTGACGATAATAATGATTCCGTCGGGTGGAGCGTTTTAAGCTTCAGCGAATACATCTCCATTATAATAAGCGCTATTGTTGATCCCCGGCTCCACCATGACACTGCGATTGACGAGCATTTATTGATGCGCCTGTACTACATACACGATCCGATGTGCAGTTGGTGTTGGGCATTTCGCTCGGTGTGGAACGAAGTGGTTAAGCGTCTGCCGGATGGTGTCGTGGCTCAGCGCGTTCTCGGGGGGCTCGCCCCGGATTCCGAGGTTCCGATGCCCGCTGCGATGCGCTCGACTATCCAAGAGACTTGGCGGCGCATACAGCAGGTGGCTCCCGGCACAGAGTTTAACTTTGATTTCTGGACGCGTTGTGTGCCACGCCGCTCGACTTACCCTGCTTGCCGGGCTGTGATTGCCGCCCACGGGCAAGGGGCCTCCTACGAGGAGCCCATGATCCTCGCCATCCAAGAAGCCTATTACCGGGAAGCGCGGAATCCCTCCGATGAGGAGACCCTACTCGATCTTGCAACGCGTTTGGGGCTCGACGCAGAGCGATTTCAAAGCGATCTGAACAGCGCCGAAACAAAATCGCTACTTAGAGGGCAGATTGGTATGTCGCAGAAGCTCGGGGCGGACGGTTTTCCAAGCTTGATCCTGGAACACAATGGATTATATCGCCGGCTGCCTTACAATTATCGCGACGCTGGCGCGATTCTCGAACGTATGGTTTGATGTGAACGGACTTGAATCGTCGCGGGTGGCGCCATGGTTGGCGCGGCGGGATGGAAATGTTAACGTTAATCCATGCGCGCGCCGGTCTTCGATCTCGATGTTTAAGCGAGTCGGTCTCATCGCCAAAACCGGCGACGCGCGCATCCCGGATACGCTGCATACCCTCCTGTCTTTCCTCAAACGCCGGCGCCTGGAAGTTTTCTTGGACAAGAGCTGCGCGCAGCTCCTCACGGCGCCGCATTTAACGGTAACTGAGACGTTTGTCGGTTATCCGATCGATCTCGTGATCGCCGTCGGCGGCGATGGAACACTGTTGCGAGCCGCCCACCAGATCTCTAACCACAAGGTCAGGCTGTTGGGGATCAATGTCGGGCATCTCGGCTTTCTCGCGGACATCTCTCCCGAGGAGATCCCGGAGCGGCTGGACGCGATCTTCGATGGGCAGTTTGTCGAAGAAGAACGCATGCTCCTCCAAAGCCACGTCATCCGCGCTGGAAATACCCTCTACGCACAAGATGCCGTGAATGACGTGCTGGTGCACAAATGGAACATCGGCCGCTTGATCACGCTCGACATTTACGTCAATGAACAGTTCGTCCACCGGCAACGCTCCGACGGCATCATCGTGTCCACTCCCACCGGATCCACCGCCTATGCCTTGTCATGCGGTGGTCCCATACTGCACCCTGCGATCGATGCGCTGGCCTTGGTGCCGTTGTGCCCGCATACCTTAAGTAACCGTCCGATCGTACTCAACGGCAATAGTCGCGTTGAAATCGTGGTAGGCACCCGTGAGGCTGGACAGGCGCGCTTGACCTGTGACGGAGAAATCGGCTGCGCGCTCATCCCGGCCGACCGCGTGGTCGTGGAGAAGGCGGAACGCGCCATCCGCCTAGTCCACCCGCAGGGGCATGACCACTTCGCGACCTTACGCGCCAAGTTGCAGTGGGGCTGAGAGCTTGTGAATAAATCTACCGCGCTACGATTTCTTCACAAGCTCTGAGTGTCCGGTGTTAACGCACCTGCATATCGAAGATCTCGCGGTCATCGAACAAATAGACCTGGACTTAGATCCCGGTTTCACGGTGTTCACCGGCGAGACCGGCGCCGGTAAATCGATCGTGATCGATGCGATTGGGCTGATCCTAGGCGAGCGTGCCGATCCAAGCCTGATCCGGGCCGGGCGCCCGCGGGCCTCGGTCACGGCGGTATTCGATCTGTCCGCGCAAGCCCGTGCTCTGCTGGCCGAACGGGATCTCGAAGCGAGTGACCACGAGTGCACGATCACGCGCCAATTGAGCGCCGACGGACGCACACGCGCCTTCATTAACGGTATCGCGGTTCCCGCCCGCACGCTGCAAGAGGTCGGGGAGACTCTGATCGACATTCACGGGCAGCAGGCGCACCAGTCATTGCTGCGCCGTGAGATTCAGCTCGCCATACTCGACGGCTTTTCCGGTGCCACGGCCGCGTTCTCGAAAACGGCGCGTGCGTTCCGAGAGTGGCACCAGATCAACGGTGAATTACTACGCCTTCAGGAGGCGCAAGAACATGATCGTGAGGCCGAGGGTGCGCTTTTGGACTATCAGATCCATGAGATCGAGATGCTTGGATTTACTCCCCAAGAACTGCCGGCGCTGGAGCGCGAACACACGCGACTCGCAAATCTCTCACAGATCGTCGCCGGCTGCCGGTATGCCTTGCGGGCCTTACGCGAGGACAATGACAACGCCCATGCCTTAATCAGCCGATCCGCGCGCGAGATCCGCGCGGCCGCCGCGCTCGACGAACGTCTGGAGCCGGTCGTCGACCTGCTCGCGACGGCGGCCATTCACATCGAGGAGGTCGGCGCGACGCTCAATCGCTACCTCGGGGCGCTCGACCAAGATCCCGGACGATTGCAACACGTCGAAGCGCGTATAGCGGCGCTTGCCGAGGTGGCGCGCAAACATCGGATCCCGATCGCCCAACTCCCCGCGCAGCTCGCGGAGCTTAGGGCGCGCTTAGCTGTCATCCAAGGGAGCGAGGCGCGCTTGAATGAGCTTAAAGAGGCGCAAGACACGCTGCGGAGCGCCTACCAGTGCGCCGCCACCAGGTTGCGGGAGCTAAGAACACAGCATGCGCCGCGGCTAGCCCGGAGAATCGCGGCCACGATGCGCACACTCGGCATGCCGCGCGGCGAGTTCGTCGTCCATCTGGACGCCTTGGAGGATGCCGCCGCCAACGGGCAAGATCGCATCGAATTCCAGGTCACGACCAACCCCGGCCAGCCCCCGCGTCCGCTGGAAAAGGTCGCATCGGGCGGGGAGCTGTCCAGAATAAGTTTGGCCATCCAAGTCCTGGACGCCACTGCGAAGGAAGTTCCGACGCTGATTTTCGACGAAGTCGATGCCGGAATCGGCGGCGCGGTCGCTGAGATCGTCGGCCGTCATTTGCGGCAATTGGCGCAGCATTGGCAAGTCCTGTGTGTGACTCATCTGCCCCAAGTGGCGTCCCTCGGGCATCACCATTACGCGATCACAAAACATAGCGGCCAAGAAACCACTACCGTCGTGGTCGGCAAACTTCAGGGTCAAAGGCGGATACAGGAGCTGGCGCGCATGTTGGGAGGCATCAACATCTCCGAACAGACGCTAAGACACGCGGAGGAAATGTTGACGCATGGAAACCTTGGCGAAGTTGGGAGCGTGCAGTGAGGGACACGGGTCACTGTAGAAGCTTCTAACGCGACGCCTCGTTGAGCAGGCGCGTCCGGGAGCGTAAGCCCCTCTCCGGTTAATACACATAATATGGGGTTGCAAAGCTTATAAAAACGCAATATATTGTGTATTCACGACCGGATAAGTCCGATACACCATCAACGGGGGGGCCATGAATAAAGCGTCGATCAAGCTAATTTCCGAGGCGGCCGCGGAGGTTCCTTACCAAGCCGCTTCGCTGGACATCTGGGACCGGAAATACCGCTTAAAAAAGAAAGATGGTACCGCCATCGATGCGACGATGGACGACAGCTACCAGCGGATCGCGCTGGCGCTCGCGGAGGTCGAGGCGACCCCGGAGAAACGCGAGCACTGGTACGGCGAGTTTCTGTGGGCCTTGCGCCACGGGGCTATCCCGGCGGGCCGCATCGTCTCGAACGCGGGCGCCCGCGCTTATAAACCCGCCACCTCCACCATCAACTGCACGGTGTCGGGCGCCATCCGCGATTCGATGGACGACATCCTCGGCAAAGTCCACGAAGCCGGTATGACCCTCAAGTCCGGCTGCGGTATCGGCTACGAATTCTCCACCTTGCGTCCGAAGGGCGCCTATGTCTCGGGCGCCGGCGCTTATACCTCGGGTCCGCTCTCGTTCATGGATATCTACGACAAGATGTGCTTTACGGTATCGTCGGCCGGGGGCCGGCGCGGCGCCCAGATGGCGACTTTCGAGGTCGGGCACCCGGACGTCAAGGACTTCGTTCGCGCCAAGCGCGAGGACGGGCGGCTGCGGCAATTCAACCTTTCATTGCTCATCACCGATGCCTTCATGCACGCTGTCAAGGCCAACGGCCTCTGGCCACTCGCCTTTCCGGTTAGGCAAGCAGAACTGGAAACCGAGGATCTGGATCTCAATGACTCCCAAAAGGTGATCTGGCGCGCATGGCCGGTGACGGAAGGCTATCTCAGCAACAGCGAGGGGCAAGTCGCCTGCAAGATCTACAAGACTCTTCGCGCCCGGCATCTCTGGGACATGATCATGGCCTCGACCTATGACTATGCCGAGCCCGGTTTCATCTTGATCGATCGGGTCAACGATCTCAACAACAACTGGTTTTGCGAGACCATCCGGGCGACCAACCCATGCGGCGAGCAGCCGCTACCGCCCTATGGATCCTGTCTGCTCGGATCGATCAATCTCACCAGGTTCGTGCGCGATCCCTTCACCGGCCAAGCGCGCTTTGATTGGGCGGAATACCGTAAAGTCGTACAGGTGTTCACGCGCATGCTCGACAACGTGGTCGAAATCAACGGCCTTCCCTTGAAACCGCAGCGCGAGGAGATCCTGCGCAAACGTCGTCACGGCATGGGGTACCTTGGGCTCGGCTCGACGCTCACGATGCTGTGCATGAAGTACGGCGAGCCGGACTCGCTCGCCTTCACCGAGCAGGTCACCCGCGAGATGGCCTTGGCCGGTTGGGAGATGGCCTTGGAGCTCGCGCACGAGAAAGGCGCGGCGCCTATCATGGAAGAAGAGATCACCGTCACGGCCGCGATGCTGCGGCAGCGCCCGGAGATGACTCGCGACGGTTACAGGGCCGGCGATGTGGTCAAGGGCAAGATCCTGCACGCGCTCTACAGCCGCTATATGCAGCGTGTGGCCGAACTGGCGCCCGATCTGGTGAACGCGCTCGCCGAAACGGGAGCGCGCTTCACCCACCACAGCTCCATCGCACCGACCGGCACCATCTCGCTCTCGCTGGCCAATAACGCCAGCAATGGGATCGAGCCGAGTTTCGCGCACCACTATGCGCGCAACGTCATCCGCGAGCGGCGCAAGAGCAAAGAAAAGATCGATGTGTATTCGTTTGAGCTCCTCGCCTATCGCCATTTCGTAGATCCCGACGCCAAGCCCAGCGCCGCGCCGCCCGCGGCGCCGTTACCGGATTACTTCGTCACCGCCGAGACCATCACCCCGCGCCAGCATGTCGATATCCAGGCCGCGGCGCAGCGCTGGATCGATTCCTCGATCTCGAAGACCGCGAACATACCCACCGATTTCCCCTTCGAGGATTTCAAGGACATCTATCTCTATGCCTACGAGCAGGGCCTCAAGGGCTGCACGACCTTTCGCTTCAATCCGGAAGCCTTCCAAGGAGTCTTGGTCAAAGATCAGGATCTCGAAAACACTGTCTATCGCTTTATTCTGGAGGACGGCACCGTCGTGGAAGCCAAGGGCAACGAGAACATCGAGTACGACGGCGAGATCCACACGGCCGCCAACCTCTTTGATGCCCTCAAAGAAGGCTACTACGGTAAATTTTAGCGAGCGGGGACCTCACGCCATGACTAAGAAATTCGAGCAGCGCATCGTCAAATACAGCGTCGTCACGGCTGAAACCTCGGCCGCGAAAGAGCCGCAGGATAATGTGATCCAGATGCACGAGAAGGTCGAGCGCCCCGAGATGCTGCTGGGCTCGACCTACAAGATCAAGACCCCGCTCTCCGAGCACGCGCTCTATGTGACCATCAACGACATCGTGCTCAACCCCGGTACGCCGCACGAGCTGAGGCGCCCCTTCGAGCTTTTCATCAACTCCAAGAACATGGATCATTTCCAGTGGATCGTCGCCCTCACGCGCATCGTATCGGCCGTCTTTCGCAAGGGCGGAGATGTCACCTTCCTGGTCGAAGAGCTACGTTCGGTGTTCGATCCGAAAGGGGGTTACTTCAAGAAGGGCGGGCGCTTCATGCCTTCCTTGGTGGCCGAGATCGGCGATGTGCTCGAAAGCCACCTGCGATTGATCGGCTTGCTCAAGGACAACAAGCCCGATGCGCATCAGAAAAAACTCATCGAAGAGAAGCGCGCCGAGTACGAGCGCTCACAACAGAGTGGACCATCCGCTTCAGATGAATTTCCCGGCGGCGCCGAGCTGTGCGCGAAGTGCCACACCAAGGCCATGGTGCAGTTGGACGGCTGCTTGACGTGCCTCAACTGCGGGGAGTCGAAGTGCGGGTAAGAACGGGACCGGCTACGCGATTGCCGGGGCGGCACCCGAGCGCTATGCTATTGAAAGCGACTCTGCCATAGGATTAGCCACCGTGTTAAGCAGCGCGCATTCATCGTATCGCCGTTATCGCCTGACGGTGGCTGATTACCACCGCATGGGCGGGGCCGGCATCTTCGCTGAAGGCGAGCGGGTGGAACTTATCGAGGGAGAAATCATCGAGATGGCGCCCATCGGAAGTCAGCATGCCGCTTACGTCGCTCGTTTGCAAAAACTCTTAGAACGTAGCGCGGGGGACCAAGCGATTATCTGGGTACAGAATCCGGTGGTCTTGAACGATCAATCCGAACCAGAACCCGATATTTGTTTACTCCGGCCTCGAAGGGATTTTTACGCATCCGCCCACCCGCATCCCGCCGACGTACTGCTGATCATCGAAGTCGCCGATACTCCTTGGCCTACGATCGCGACGTTAAACTTCCGCTTTATGCGCGCCACGGCATACCCGAGGTCTGGATCGTGGATCTCGAAAACAGATACTTGCACATCTTTACCGGAGCCGCCGAAACCGGTTATCAACAAACTCAGACGCTCGCCGATCCGGCCGTACGCACGCTAAGTACTCATTTTCATAAATATGGCTACGTATGATTGTTGCCACTTTTTGGTTTCTTGGCTATCTTGGCTATCCTTGCCTCGAACGAGGATTGCCGAGTATGCCAAGACACAGCCCCTTTACGA
>JBOIDL010000052.1:0-20801 GCA_050740435.1 Gammaproteobacteria bacterium | reverse complement strand
GAAACGCTTCCAACCGGCGCCGATCTGCCGCGGCCAAACTCAACAGCGTCTGCTGCATCGTGTAACTCCATCACATGGACTCGCACCATAATAACGCTTCGTTATTTATGTGTCAGCATACTAGGCATTGCCCCATGGAGGAGTCGGCGGCGGCTGTGCCGCCCCGCCTCCAAGACCGGTGAAAAGAGACGAGCGCGTCAGGAGCAGCGTTTGAATCATCCGTCCTGGAACGTCCGTTACGGTTTGCTTCACCTCCCACCGCAGCAGGTTGGCCCAGCAATAGAACTTCCATGCCGTCGTTGATTGTGCACCGGCGCGAACGCCCCGCACCCGCGCCCGCATTTGGCCCTCCGGCGACACGTAACGTTGCGGATTGGTCGCTACCGTCATTGTGACCTTGACATCACTCTTATTGCCCACTGAGCGCGTATCGACGAGGTCCCAGCTATTGGTCGTGAAGTCGTAGAGATAGACATGCCGGGACACATACTGTCCTGCATAGGTCATCGTGATCTGCGTAACCGCGGAAGGCGAACCGGACATCGTGACGCTGGCGTACCAATCCGTCACTCCGCCGCCGTTGGCGGCGACATCCACCGAACGGACGTCATAAGTGTTCCCGTCCGACGCCCGGAGGCTTGCAAGGGTCCCGGAGTCGAGCTTCCCGGTCGTAATAGTGATCCCAGCGAGCAAACCGACATCGTGTCGCAACCTGCCTATTAATTCCAACAGGTACTCCGTCTGGAGTATTTTCAGCGAAGCGATATGGTAGTTAAACTCATCACCGTAACCTCACACACCATGAGCGGCCGAGGTGGTTCGGAAAACCGCAATTGAATAATTGTGGGCTCAACTTGGACGAGGGGTTAGCGATGGCACCATTAAGCCCTAAGCAAAAACTGTAGAGATTCTCTCTTCAGTAAGTAAGGTGTTTTTGTGGCAATAGGCAAATGCTGGGCAAACGTCGTCGCGACGGTAGGATAGTTTTCTTTGTTTAGATGAGGGCTTGGTTACCTGGGTTGACGGCGCAATCAAACCCCCGCGTTTTTCTTTTCAGTGATCTTAAACTGCTTGATGGGAAGTAACCAACCCGAGAGCGAAGGAGATAGATATGTTTGCTACGTTTACAACCCGAAAGAGCGAATCGCAGCATTCCGCAACGCGTTGCACGGTGCTACTTACGGTAGCTATGGTGGCATTCTCTTCGCCCGCCTTAAGCGACATCCACAAGGGCAAACGCAAGAATATAGAGGCACTTTTGCCAACGAATATCCAGACTCCCGTGGAGGAGGCGATCGCGTTGGGACCGCACCCGAAGGATCCGGCGTATGGGCGATACGAGAAAGAATTCAAAGAAAAAGTAGCAAAAATACGGAAAATAAGGGAACGCTAAAGCCCTGCGGCGCACATTTTAGAGCCATAGACCATAGAGGAAAGCGCACTATCACCCACGATTGAGAAGGAAATTACTATGCCAACCGAAAATAAACGGGAAAACTTGAACATCGTAAAAGCCATATGCTGTGCGCTAGCTGGGTTATGGCTTACCAGCTTATCCACGCCCGGCTCGGCGGCCCTGCCTGCAGGTGCGAAAATTGACATGAAACTACTGGTAGTAGGCGTAACGGACGATCCTAATACGCTTGTCATCGAAGGCGTGCAACTCGACACGGTGAAAGCCATTCTCGACCGAGTCGGCATACCCTACGACCTTGCAACTTATCAGGCAGGTGCTCCACTCACTTCTCTACCAAACCTTGAAGACGCCGCCACGAATCACGCGTATTACCAAAGTGTGATTTTTGCCCTGAGCGACGTGCGGATGAACCCGTACATTGCCTGGGGCGGGCCGCAGGCAACCGATGACGCACTTCGGCTGGCGGCGTACGCGTACAAGTACAATGTCCGCGTAGCGAGCTTGTTCGGATGGCCCTTTGATACGGGATGTCTTGGACTCTCTGGAAGCGGCGTAAGTATCGGCAGCGCGCCGCCGGCAAACGCCTTGCTTACCGCTGCCGGCAGAACCGCCTTGCCCTATTTGAAGGCCGGTACCAATGCAACTTTTCCGTTGCAACTCAAGCAGACGTTTCTCTACAATGCGCCGGCGCTGCCCGCCACAGGCGGCACGACTCCTGGTGTAGACATCTTGCCGGCGGGCACGACGGTAACCCCGTGGCTCACCTATAATTCAGCGTCCATCGCGGCGATGTGCCAGTTCGCCGATGGCACGGGGGCGACTCGGCAACTCCTAGCTCTCACGGTCAACAACGCACCGTACCTCACCCACACCATGGCTTTGTCCTATGGCGTCGTACGGTGGGTTACCAAAGGGATTCACCTAGGAGAGAAACAGGTGTGGCTGGATGCGGAAGTCGACGATATCTTCTTACCGGACGATGAATATCCAAACGCGGTTCTCGATGATGGTCAGACCTATAATTTTGAAGACGTAACTCGATATAACTTGGGAATAGGGCCAGCACCCACGCCGATACCCTGTACTGTGACCGATCCCGCGACGGGGGCGCCCTGCGAGTACCGGATCACCGCTACGGATTTCAACAACGCCCTAGCTTGGCAGAATAAGGCGCGTCCCAATTCGTGGGGTGGCGCGAAGACCATTAACAACAGGACGACCAATACCGCCAATGCCAACGGTACAGATGGACTACGCATCAACATGGTGTACAACGGTGTGTTGGCGACGCTTGCGGAGGAGGACCGGCCGTGTGGTGCCTTGTGTGAGCCGCTCTGGCCGGGCGATACCCTGACGGGCGCAGTCGATGCTAACTCCAATGAGTTCAAGTGGGTGAACCATACGTGGGACCATACGAACTTAGACGCCATGGCGTACACCTCGACGGGCACCTGCCCCAACACCGTGCTGGATGCCAAAACTGAGGTGTGCTGGAATCACGCAGTGAAGCAGGTTCTCGGCCTTGGGAAGTACGATAAGGAAGCCTTTGTCACCCCCGATATATCGGGCCTCTACAATCGGGACGTCATGGACGCGTTTGCGGTCTTCGCGGCAACCCCGTATGTGTATCTCACTTCGGATAGCTCGAGACCGACACCGCCCGAGAACGCGTTGGGTTGCCCGCCCGGTCCGAACCCAGCGGACCCCACGGCAAGGTGGCCGCTGCCGGCTCCGAATAGCGGCAAATATAATTGTACCGCCCTTACGATCACCGCAACGCGTCCAACGCCACGCTATGTCTACGAGGTGCCGCGGTATCCGGTCGCTCTCTTTTATCTCGTGACGAACTCCACGGAGTGGACCAATGCCTACAATTTCTTCTATGGGGCGAATCACGTCTTTCCTACCCCAGGCGTTCCCCCATTCGTCGACGGAGCAGGGAATCCTCGAAACCAAACCTATGCCGAAATCGTGGATTATGTCGCTGATACGCTGCTTGGCTATCTTTTGACGTACGATTCTCGGCCCTGGATGTTTCATTCCGCAAACCTTCGGAAGTACTCAGGCACGAGGTCCCTGTTGGGTGACCTGCTGGAGGAGACGCTCACCAAGTACAACTCGATCTATCAGGTCCAGCCTATCAGGAGCCCGAGGCTGAAGGCAATCGGTGAGCGGATGAGGAAGCGCATGGTCTATAACGCGATGGGTGTCAAAGGCGTGCTGACGCCTGGCCAATCCATCGACATCACCGCGGTCGGGAGTAATGCAATTACATTGACGAATCCGGCGGACGGTGCGGCGGTGGTGGTGCCGGTGACCGGCGTGGCGTCCGGACCCACCCCTGGGACTGGCTTAGCCAACAATCCCATGACGTATGGTTCTGGGGCAGCTGCGCAGACTATTTCCTACATTACCCTCACCCCGGGAACAGGATATTCCGCTACCGTCACGCCCGCGCCAGCCTGGTGAAGCCACTGACGGCGCACAACACTCGCAGAAAGCGTGCTTGTTCTGTATAGTGAGTTTAGCAGGATGATAAAGCTTATGAAGGCGTAGGTATTACGTACAGTTATTTGTTTTAGGAAGGCCTTAAAGGGCTTTAGGTCTAACTCAAGTCAGTGAAGTAAGCCCCCGGCTTTGCCGGGTGAACTAAACTACTCGCAGCATAGGATTGAACCAAGGAGGGCGTGTGCTTAATTTGTTCAAAAAGACTCGAGGAAGTGCAGTTCGGGCGTGCGTAGCGTGCTACTGCCTCACCTTACTGTTGGCAGGATGTAGCGTAACGTCGATGACGGTGCCCCCCGGGGGGGTCGTGTCACTCGCCAATGATGGGAAGAGTCGATGGACCATGCTTCCGGTCTTGAATTATTCGGAGACGCCTAACGCGGGCGAAAAAGCTGAATCAATCGTCGGAGCGTTGCTCCAGGTCCACGGCCTACATACTTTAGGGCACTATCCTTCCGCTGAGGGCGAAGGGGTGCTCGAACTCAACGAACAAAAACGTTATGAGCAGGCGCTTAGCTGGGCGAAGAAAAATGGCTTCGCCTACGGAGTCACCGGCAGCGTAGATGAGTGGCACTACAAGAGTGGCGTTGAGGGGGAACCGGCCGTCGGTCTTAGTCTACGGATCGTGGAGATCCCATCCGAGAAAGTGCTTTGGTCTGCCGTGGGTGCGCGCTCCGGTTGGGGGCGCGACAGCGTGAGCGGTACCGCCCAGCGCCTTATTGAGGACCTTCTAGACGAGTTCGAGACCAAAACGAGTCGCTAGTCCGTGTCAGTAAGGCGGGCCCGAAGAATGTCAGCATCGTCCCATGTAGCCGCCGGCATTGAATCGGGCGATGCTGGGGTGTCGGCCAGTAATCCAAGAAATGCTTGGGTCGAAACCTGTACATTGACCTCAGTCGCACTGCTCGCCTGCCTGTGGAGTGATCCCGACAACCCGTTGTTGGCGGAGGCCAACTTTCCTTGGTGGTTTTCGCATCGGCCCGGTTTTCCCGTGGGTAACGCCTTGAGTTTCTTGCCGTGGGCATGATGACCGGAGAGTTCGTGAATATGTGGAAGCGGCGCGTGTTCCGTCTGGAAGCGGTCCGCCGCCTCCAACGCTCGCGTTCGGAGGAATTTACCCGCGTCTACCCTCTGCTCAGAACGTCCCACGCGCGGCTGGGAAGATTCTAGACGGTTTGACCGGATGGAAAAACCGCATCGGGCAATGCCCTCGCGTTTTTCCATCTTCACATAAAAAGCGGACAAATC
The DNA here is from genome assembly GCA_050740435.1 of Gammaproteobacteria bacterium. Lineage (GTDB taxonomy): Bacteria > Pseudomonadota > Gammaproteobacteria > JACCXJ01 > JACCXJ01 > USCg-Taylor. Next base: position 15,631 of record JBOIDL010000052.1, on the reverse strand, counting down.
TATTTGTTGACAACAGGTAAAAAATGGCTGAACAACTTGTTGGACGCCGGGTTCTTGTTACAGGTGCTGGAGGGTTTATCGGAAGCCACCTGACGGAGACTTTGGTAAAAAAAGGGGCTATTGTGCGAGCGATGGTGACGTACAATTCGCGGAATGATTGGGGTCAGCTAGAACGGATTCCAGCTGATGTGCGTTCTCAAACAGAGGTCGTGACGGGTAACATCCGGGACCCCTATCTGGTTGATCGTTTGACGCAGGGGATTGAGATCGTTTTCCATTTGGCGGCATTAATTCCTATCCCATATTCTTACGTTGCACCAGCCGAATATGTAGACACGAATATTCGTGGTACCTTGCATGTGCTTGAAGCCTGCCGGCAACAAGGCGTAGCACGTGTACTACACACTTCAACCAGCGAAACCTATGGAACAGCGCTATATACACCGATTGACGAAAAGCATCCGCTTCAAGGCCAATCACCCTACTCGGCAACTAAGATCGGTGCCGACAAGCTGGCTGAGTCCTATTGGCGCTCGTTCGAGACGCCGGTCGTTGTGGTAAGACCCTTCAATACTTACGGGCCACGACAGTCTGCGCGAGCGTTTCTTCCCACTGTGCTTACGCAGGCCTTGACTGGGAATGTGGTTCGGACCGGATCGCTGGATCCCGTTAGGGATATGAATTATGTGGGCGATACAGTTCGAGGTTTTTTACTCGCAGCTACTACCCCAAATATTGAAGGACTAACTTTGAATCTTGGTAGCGGTAAAGGAGCAACGATGGGAGAACTTATGGAGACGGCATTTAAGATTTTAGGACGTTCACCATCGGTGGAAGTAGAAAACGCGCGTGTCCGCCCGAAGGCAAGTGAAGTGTTTGAACTTATTGCTGATGCCGGTTTGGCTGAAGAAAAGATAGGGTGGCATAGCAGCACCAGTCTTAACCAAGGGCTGCGAGAGACTCTGGACTGGATCGCCGACCACATCAACGATTACAAGCCCAACATTTACAATGTGTAATTGATTACAAACTGGTAGTCAGTTTGCCGGTGAGTTTGTCCTGCTGTGAAACTCTACTAAAAATTGGTTTCGAAACGTGCACTGCTACTCGTCTCACAAGAATTTCACAATCTGGTCCGATGTTGGGACGGAATCGAGGCTTAGATTTGCCCTTTTCAGGGGATTTCCCCAGCTCTATGCTGCTGCGGAGAGACCTCCCTGTCCTCGGGCCTCGAAGAACAAGCAAGCGCCCGCGCATCACGCTTGAGCAGTTGCGCCAGACGTGTCATGTTGTAGACGAGATGCATCATCCCGATCTTTACTTGAACTCGCTTTAATCCGAGCGTGCGCACTAGATATTCCCCCAGCGCGGCTCGCGCGCCCCCCAGCGTCGCGTTTTTTTACGGGCCTATGGCGCCAGTTGCGGAACTGGCCCATTTTGATTGGGTCGTCGTACAGGCGGGGAATTTCGGTTCGGTACGAGAGTTGGCGCAAGCGGGTACAGAATCCTTCGCCTACCTGAGTGTGGGTGAGATCGAGGAGCGCCATCTGCCCGACCCGGGCATAGATAGAAAATGGCTCAACGGCAGCAATCCAAACTGGCAGACCCGGATCGTCAATCTCACCGAAACCGGATGGCATGCCTATCTGATCGAGCAGCGCATGGCGTCACTTTGGGCTGCCGGTTACAGGGGCTTTTTCCTCGATACGCTAGACAGTTGCCAGATTGCCGTTCAGGACGAGGCAGGAAGAAACGCCCAGACTGCCGCGCTTGTATCCCTGATACAAGCGATGCACCAACGCTTTCCGGGCGTGAAGCTCTTGCTCAATCGCGGCTTCGAAGTGTTGCCGAAAGTTTCGGAGTTATGTGTCGGTGTCGCGGCGGAGTCGCTCTTTGCCGGGTGGGACCAGAGCAAGAAGGAATATCGGTCGGTCGCGGAAAAGGATCGAGCCTGGCTGCTCGCACGTTTGCAGGAGGTGTGTGATAAGTACCGATTGCCGGTCGTCATTATCGACTATGTCGCTCCGGCGCAGCGCGAACAGGCCCGCGAGATTGCCAAGCAGATCCGGGGGCTAGGCTTCATACCCTGGGTTACGAATCCCTCCCTGGATTTTCTTGGGGTGGGCTCAGTCGAGGTGGTTCCAAGGCGCATCCTGGCGCTATACGACGGCACGAAACCTCAGCAAGGCATCGCGCAGACCAAGGTGCATCGGTTCCTTGCGCCGCTCCTCGAGTACTTGGGCTATGCAGTAGATTACCGCGACGTCAACGGGACTCTTCCTGACTCGGTGCTGACCGGAAGGTATCGCGGCATCGTGTCCTGGTTCGACGTCGATCAACTCGACCGACCTCTGGCCTACCAGCAATGGCTGCAACGGCAGATGGACTCGGGCATGCGTGTTGCCGCATTCGGCCGGGCGGGTCTTGACGGGACCGGCGATTTTATCGGCAAGCTCGGATTCAGGCCGGGACCCGACAAAATTCAGGGCGCGGTTAAGATCCAATATAAAGATCCAAGAATGGTAGGCTTCGAGGCGCCAGCTCGCGCAAAAACGCGCGGTTTGAAAAGCTGGCAAGCTGAAGCGAAACAGAATGTATCCCACCTGACCTTCGCGGGAGACGAGGGGCAACGAATCGATGCCGTGGTTACAGCTCCATGGGGCGGCGTCGCGTTGGACCCATATGTCGTGCAACGGGGTTACGGGGGGGGTGCCTTGCGTTGGATAATCAACCCCTTGGAGTTCCTGGCGAGGGCACTGAAACTCCCCGATATGCCGGTCCCCGATGTGACCACGGAAAACGGCCGTCGGCTTCTGCTCGTCACCATCAAGAGCCAAGGTGCCCTGGAACCTGCCGAAATGCCCGATACCCCGCTGGCGGTTGACGTGATACGGGACCGCATCCTGCGGGAATTCCCGGTACCTTCGACATTGTTCCTGGACGGCGGCTCCCGGACCGATGAGGATGATCGGGAAGCAAGCCCCGGTGATTTCCTGAAACATCTTTCAGGGATCGGGCATTTGAATGTGCTGGATACTTCATGCGGAACGTCGCCGTCGAAGGTGGTTTCCGCAAGTGAAGCGGCCGCGACCCAGTCCACTCCAAAGATCGGCCCTGTGCCGACGATCGATCTCCAGCCTATCGACGTGAGTAACGGCGGCGCCTCAAGTGGCGGCTTCTCCTTTACGCAACTCCTACCCATGGGGCTTCCCGATGCAGGTGGCGGTTATCGGGTGTATGCTCCCCTGCCCGACGACTTTGCTTATACAAATCAGTGGCGCGGCCCTTTCGACGGGTATCGGCGAGTGATCGGCGCCTTTCAGTCGACCGATTCGCCGCTCAGAACCAAACCCATCCATCTTCATTACCATCTCTTGTCGGGTTCAAAAATCGCCGCCGTCGAAGCCTTGCAGGATGTTTACCGGTGGGCGATGGCGCAAGACGGTTTCCCCGTCTCTGCGGAAGGCTATGCACGCAAGGTAGCCGATTTCCAGTCGGTCACGCTCAGCCAAGACTTGGACGGGGCCTGGAAAGTCCGTGGGCTCAATACACTGCGAACCCTACGCATACCCCCCGATATGGGCTCACCGGATTTGAACAAGTCAGAAGGCGTGAAGTCCATGACGGACTTGCTGCAGGGGCGATATGTCAGTTTGTCGCCCGGGGTCGCAGAGATTGATCTATATTTTCGCTCTGAAGCCGGAGTTCAACCCGAGTCGGCCCGGAACGGCTTTCGAGGGTTCGACGGCGCACAGACAAGTCGCAGCGTATTACGCGCGAAGAAACGTAATAAAACAAGAGTGCCCGGGATCACGCAGCGCACCCAATGACTCGACCGGACCGAATAGGCGTGGCTTGCTACTACTTTCGGCTTTACAACCCTTTAATAGGCGTATGTTGGCATGCCTGAACCCGTTGTTCCGGTCAGTCGGGCCCGGTTAATTAGCCCGTTCGGTTTGGCGCTTGTCGGACTCGCAATTATAGTCCCATTAATATTGCTGTTCCAAAGCTCAGACCGTTTAACGGAAATGTTGCGGAGCAGTACCGATTCACTCTCGCTCCGCTATTTGGAGTTGCTGGTACGCATGAAACCGGAGGATCCGGATCTCAGACTGATGCTGGTCCGGAAATTGACAGCGATCGGGTATATCGATGAGGCCCGCCGCGCCCTGGCGCAGTTGCCGTCCGGCGAAAATGCCAAGTGGGGCGAAGCGAAGCGACTGAGCATACAGCTTGATCATCTGGTCTTCATCGGGTTGCAGACTACGGATCCGAAGCGCGCTGCCGCCGGAGAGGATCTGATCCGGCGGCTGCAGGAACTCAAGGGACGGGGGATCCCGAGTGAACATTTGGAGGAAATCGCGCGGATCAGTTTGGTGCTGGATCGTCCGGATCTTGCCGCGGAATGTTATCTCGAATTGAGTGAAGCAGACGTAGCAAACAAAATTCGATGGCTCAAGCAGTCCGCTCGCTGGTTTATTGCAAGCGGGAGCAGCGCGAGGGCCGGACTCCTCCTGGATCAGGCCGCTTCATTAAGTCCTGTTCCCGAGCAGTCTCGAGCGCTGGCTCTTGAGGCGCTGAAGGCCTTGCACGGAGCCATGGCGTTTGACTCGGCCCTGAAATTGGCGAGTGGCTATCTGGAGAAGTTCCCCGATGACCGGGTCCTGGCGAGTCGCTCGATCGACCTGGCTCTGGCTGCTAACCGGCTGGATCTTGCCAAGCCGTGGGCAAGGAAGCTGGCGTCGATTTCCGGAAACGATCCTGCCGTCCTGACGCGCCAACTGGATATCGAGCTGGCGGCAAACGATCTCGAGGCAGCGCTCAGTCTTGCGGAGCGCTTGCTAGCCAAGGCACCAGAAGACGACGCGGTACGCGAGCAGGCGGCTCAGATCGCGGAGTGGGCTGAACAACCTGCTCGGGCGCTCGATTATTGGGTGCCTCTCGCGCGAAAACACCCGCTAGGTTCGGCAATGGACAATGCGGTGCGGCTCGCCGGAGTTCATGACGAGGCGCGTTTGGTGAGCCTGCTCGCAGCCCGTGCCCAAAGCCAGCGCCTGAGCACTAAGGATCTCTGGGCGATTACGGAAGGGTATCGGGAGATCCGAGATCCCGCGGGGTTGTGGGCGTTTCTCCGAGGATATGTGGCGTTGTACCCAGCGGAGCGCCTTGCGTGGGAGCTGCTCGCGCACGCACTCGATGAGGGCGGTAGACTGGACGAAGCGCTAGCCGTCCTCAGACAGGCTGAGAACGCCTTGGGCCGGTCGATATCATCGAAGCGCTATCAAGCGGAAATTTGGGAGCGGCGCAAGGAGCCGCAGAGGGCTTTTTCTGCGCTCCTGGAGGTTGAGGATCTGGCTCGGAGGACACCCGGCTCTGCCATCGACTACTGGCGCCAATACAGCCAATTAGCGCGAGAGCTCAAGCAATTTGACGCCTTTGAAATTGCTTATGACCAGCTATCGCAAAGCGGTGCAGCAGACCTACCGAGCATTGAACAATGGATCATTCTGCTACGAGAGGGGGGTAAGTCAGCCAATGCGATCCAAATCGCGGAGGGCGCAAGCACACAGTTCAAAGAGCCCCGGTTGCGATTGCTCGCCATGGACATCGCGGCGGAGGCGGGCCGCTGGAATGACGTAGGGCGCCTGCGGCAGTCGGCGAGAAAAACCAACCCGCAGTATTTCGAGCAAAACGAGATGTATTGGCTACTCAGTGCGAGCCTGGATGCCAAGCGGGATGATACGCAAGCGACGATGGAGGCATACGAGCGCGCACTGCAGTTAAACCCAAAGTCAAACACCACGAAGGCCGCAGCGCTGTGGCAGCTTATCAATACCGGTGACCTCGTGCGCTTGCGAGTCTACCTTTCGCGGTGGCGGGCCGATGCCCGGGAGGATCCGGTCTTATGGCCTGCCTATGCCGCAGGTTTCATGAAACTCGGGAATGCCAAACTGGCCGTGCCCTGGTTCGCGCGGCGGGGGCATGCACACCCGCACGACGCGCTCTGGTTGCTGAGTTTTGCGGATGCCCTGGACCAAGCGGGGCGGCAAGACGCCGCCTGGAAAGTTCGCCGACACGTGTTCTTGGCCCTCAGGACTAGCCTCAGAGGGGATCCCCAGATGCCGCCGAGACCGGAATATGTCCGGCTACTGTTGTCCTTCGACAATCGCGTTACCGAGAACGAGCTGACGGCGTTACTCGGATCCTCCGCCGATGAGCCCAATATGCGGGATTTGGTCGTGGGCTGGCACATCTCGCGTCAGGAATTCGAGAGTGCACGCCGATGGCTGTTGCGGGGTCACGCCGCGAGACAGGCTACGCCCGCCTGGCAGCGACTCGCTGTCGCCTTGTCCGACGATGACAAGCAGGCAGTCGAGTCGATCCTGAAGAACGAAGCCAAAGACCTGACGGTTGGCGACCATGTGCGCGCGCTACGGCAGGGGGGTCGACCAGCAGAGGCTCTGGAAACCCTGCAACGGTATATCGATGAGAAATCGTGATTGTTGACATGGCCGGGCAGGCCTCTCGCGTTGAGGCTGTGATCCTGCTAGTGTTGAGGTGCCTCCAAATAGTATTATGCGCGGATACGCTAACACATTGAGCAGGCTGCCAATGCCAATCACTCCTGATGCACCAGTTGCGGATGATTTGTATCGGTTGAGAGATGAATTAATCGTCGAGACAGCGAATACCGCCACCCTGGCGTTCGACGCAAGGCGGTTAGGGACCGTCAATATAGTACGAGGGCGCGGGTCGGTGAGGTGGTGGCATATAGGCGAGTTCGTGGTGACGCCCACGGCGGGGTACAACGAGATTTCCAGCAAGGAGAGAGGGTTTATCATCCCCTTTAATTACGAGACGGACTTTGGGTTACATGCCGAATGGCCATCGGACTGGGGGACATTCGAGGGTGTGATAGGCGCAAATCTGCGGGACGATGACGACGATGTCGTGCGCGGACAATTGAATTGGAATCGATGGATAGGAGAGAAAGTTCGTACCGATGTCAACGTGTGGCTGAACGAAGTGGTCGACGATACCCCTATCGTGCGGGTCATCGGCACGAAGTATAAGTTCGCGGTTACGGTACTTGGGCAGATCACCCGATACGATTCACTGCGCCTGACAGCGGACGGGCATCGCTATCAGACTCGCGATGGGGAGCGCATCGCGGACGGGTACCGATTGGATGCCACGCTTGAGCACTACATATTGCGCAAGGCGCCGGAATGGTCGGTGCGACTCCAAGGCTCTTGGGAGGGCAACAGCGTTGCCGCCCGATTGCCCGCTGGAACCGAATCAGTATATTTCACGGAAACGCCCACCATGTCGAGCATCGTGTCGCCTGAGTTCGGAACCTTTGGCGCAGGGACGACCGTCCGGGTGGGATCACCAGAAGGGGTGATACGGCGCCCTTTCTTAGTAGCCGATGCCTGGATCGGGATTCTCTCGCCGAGCAATACGTTCGCTTACAGCACGAGCATAGGTACGGGAATGTCCTTTTCCGGACGGGATAAGATCAGCGTCCACGCATTCCATGCAAACACCCAAGGCGGACAAGCTGACAATGCTTATGAAGGCGTAGGTATTACGTACAGTTATTTGTTTTAGGAAAGCCTTAACGGGCTTTAGGTCTAACTACTCGATTGAACCCAAGGAGGGCGTATGTTTTTGGCGTCCAAAGGAAACACCGCGTCCCGTTGGACCGAGACGGCGATCTTGACATTTGCAGTTCCCGCCATCGGCTATTACATAGACAATTCAGACCCTTTTTTTTTACATGCGCCATTTCCCTGGCTAATTTTTCCTCCTTTGTTAGCCAGTGTACGGTATGGGTTTCGTTACGGTATGGCAAGTATATTTGCAATCACTAGCGTACTGGGAATCGGTTGGCATTTAGGGTGGCCTCTTGTCCCGACTTTTCCGACACCACTCGTAGCTGGTCTACTGATAGTTACCACGATTGCCGCAGAGTTTTACGAACACCGTGAGCAACGTGAACGGCAGCTCCAAATAAAATGCGATTATCTTAATGATAGGATGAACGAATTTGCCCGAATCTACTATATTCTCAAGGGTTCTCATGCCCAACTGGAACAAAAAATCGCCGGTCAAACAAACAGCTTGCGAACATCCCTGCTCCAGCTGGAACACCAGATCTTGACTCTAGAACGAGGCAGTGGCGACCCGTTGGAGGGCATTGCAGGTCCGATCCTGGAGTTTTTCTGTAAACAAACAAGCACGCACACGGCTGCAATTTATTCCATAAACAGCAAGGACCAGCTCGTTTTGCCAGCCATTGCCAGTTATGGTAATCCCCCCAACGTTTGGCCATCCAATATGCTGTTACGCGAGGTTATTAGGACTAAGCACGTCGCTAGCATCAAGCCTGATTATGGGGATGCAGTTGAGGGTGTTTTGGCAGTAGTACCGCTTGTGGATATTGATAACCATATTTGGGCGGTGATCATGATTAACGAGATGCCTCTGTTTGCCTTTCATAGACAAACCTTGGATCTCCTTGCTGTGCTTGGAGGACGAATTGGGGATCTTGTGAGTCGCCGGAGCAAACTACACAGCTTTGCTGACAAGCCACAGGCCTTTGAACAAAGTTTGCGCCGGGCGCACCAAGAAGTCCAACGATATCATATGCCAGCGGCCATCGTAAGTGCGATCATTCCAGCATCGAGTGTTTGTGATGAAATCGTCAAGCAATTCCTTGCAGACTCTCGCGGATCAGATCAGATTTGGATCTTTCGCAATAACAATGACCAGAAGGTCGTCATCAAACTACTGTCGCTTGCAGATAGCAAGGAGCCTAATAGTTTTCTCCAGCGGACGACTGGTTGTTCTCTTCCGCCAAGCGGGACGCTAATTCTTTCTAAAAACGGTGTAATCATTAAAGGCTGGCGCTTGAATCCGGATGTCTCGCCAATGAAGCTGCTTCGCGATATCTATGAACAATGCCACATATCGGCTGAACCTCTTCCACCGGCCTCAGGCTTTCCACCCGCGCACGTAATGACGGATGGCGATTGAGGCGTTGCAGTAACAGGACATCTCTTCGGTTTCCTTGAGAGGAACTCCTATACCGCGCCTCACTTTGAATCGCACCCTAGTGACACGTTCAGGAACGACTATCCGAGGCCCGCCTCTCACTTCTACGGCTGCCGCTGCCCGATTAGCCAGCGACTACGGGCAGAAGTGTTACCATATTTTGCACCAAGCCCTTTAGTACGAACGATTTATAGGTACGCTTTTTGTAGCATATACGTCCTATAGACCACGCGATCCAGTTTCCGCGATAGGACGACGAGACCGATGAGACTCGTCATAATCAAGGCAGTAGCAAATCCATAACCGTAAAAAACCGGCCCAAGATACTGAGTCAAAGCGGTAAGAAACACATTGGAAGCTACAAAGAACATGCTGAGCTTGACCATTACCGATTGAAGGTCAAAGTAAGAGAAAGCGTTGAAGAGGGCGAGCAGTAAAACCTGAACGCTCACAGCAACAATGTCGATGTTAAGAAGAATTCTGTAAAGAGGAGATATTCCAGCCCAATCCAGCACCCTGTCACCAATAGCCATAAATATGACCGCAGTAATTCCCTGGATTTTACAAATTTCATTCAAACCCCGCCGCACCGAAAGGATCATCTCGTCGCGAAGCTCCATTATTGAGTCTAACGACGCACCTTTATTGAGTGACGAGTAAAATGCCTCATGCTTTTCAGCAAAGTCGGTTTCAAATCGGACAAAAAGTGAAGCCATTCCCGGAATAATGCAGAGATACGCCAAAAAAATCGGCAGATCATAGATTTCCGATACGCGCAAAGGCTCGATGACTGTAACACTAGTGAGAGGATTAAACCAAAAAATCAACTTGTCCGCCCAAATCCCGAAAGCGAAAAGAACTCCTGTCAGGGCAAGCTTTGGATAAAATTCTCCTCGACGAAGAAAGGTCAATGCAATCAGCTTGTTGCTTGGGAAACGACGAACAACCAAGGCGAGGAGAAAAAAAAACAATAATGCTTGGCCAATAACATAGCCGCTTAAGAACCCTTCTAAGCCGAATTCGCGCAACGCAAAAGAAGAGCCGACGGACGTTCCATGACCAATCAGAAAAGCAAGCAAAATCTTTACGTAATCCCGCACACAGGACAAGATGGTCATCACCATCCAAACCCCTGAAAAAAGGACTAATCCACTCAACATTAGCAGACGATAAGTTATAGGACCGTCGAAAAAACGAAGCAATACTACCGTCCCAAAGGAACCGCTCACGAAAAATACCAGTGTAAGTACGCCGACAACATTGGAAAAAACATCGGACTCCTGATTTTTAAAAAGCCGGTCAGCCAAAAAACGCGAAAAAGAAAGTTGAACCGGGCTTGTCAAGAGAAATGAAAACACGATTAGATAGGTCACGGAAATCTGGAATTGCTGCATGGACATATCTGAACCGGCCGGTTCGGTACGAAACAGCCCTATCGCAAATACTGCGAAAATTGACAAGACCCACGGACCTGCGCTAATTAATCCCGCAAAGCCATAGGCCTGAAGGACACCAAAATAGCTGCCATTCTCCAACAACTTGCGAAGCTCAAATCCGATGCCGGCCATCAGAATTCCACCGCCGTTTGATAGACTTCTCCATATGATTCGAGAAATCCTAGCTCTGAATAGTACCGTTCTACGCGCGCGATCGCGGCGCGCTGAGCCGCCAACCACCGTTTCTCATCCGCTAATAACGCCAAGGCAGCGTTGGCAGTCGCTTCGGGATTGGCTATTGGCACGACGCTTCCTGCACAGCCTAACGCTTTGTCTTCCTGCGTATTTCCTTCGATGATCTCCCGACATGCACCAACGTCAGTGGTCAATACCGGAAGCCCTGTTGCGAAAGCCTCAAGAAGAACCAAAGGAAAAGCTTCGCTGATCGAAGTTAATACAAGAAGGCCGAGCTGGGGAAATATTACGTCAAGGTCTTGGAAACCCAAGAATCGGACATTATTTTCCAACCCAAGATTTGCTACTAACTGCTTACATTCTTGCCCATATTTTGGGTCTTCGTCCTCTGGACCAATCAACCATCCTTCCGCGGCTGGCAGCTGAGTTGCCACCGCGCGCATAGCGCGAATGAATGTTTTGATATCCTTAATGGGCACCATTCTGCCGATAAGGCCTAGAACCAAAGGAATCTTCGCCGGACGTTTGGCGCGGAGAGGGATATAAAGTTTAAGATTGATACCATTGGGGATTACCCGTGTCCGCTCGCGTTCCGCACCTTCCCTAATCTGCCTGCGGCGATTTCCTCCATGGCAGCTAAGAATCGGGTTTGCCGCGCTGTACACAAATCTACTCAATGCTTCGAAATGCCGAATCCAAAGGAAGTGATGATCTTTCATCCCCTCAAGCGGCGGATCATTTAAGTAATCCTGATGTTCTTGAATATAAACACACTGTAAATCAATCTTCCGTTCCTTTGCGTAAATCCCGTGCTCAGTAAGAACGAAGGGTCGCCCAGTTAGATGATGGAGCACGGTGCCTAGAAATCCGGCATACCCGTTGCTCACTGAGTGAATCGCACGCGTGGGCGGAATCGAAGTCGCTCCCTGGGCCAATTTGAGCAGAGGCGCATGCGTCAGACGAACAGTCCAGAAATAGTCCGTAAATTCGCTGCGGTTCTTGGATGAGCAGGAATACCGTTCGCATATAAAGTCCCAAGACGCTTCACTGAAAAGGAAATCCTTAACGGCAGTCCCATTCGGATTGGCCAGTGCTAATAAGATTTTTTTGGTAAGCGACCGGTCCATTCCATCTTGCGGGAATCGAAACCATTCGTGGAGACGGGAGATAGCGCCGAAATATTCCCTGTCTCCGGAACACGCTCTCGGACTCCCGAACTCGTTGCTTTCCCACAAAAAAAGGCTTTGCAAATGCGTGACATTGCTCGGCAAAGTAAACCTCATGCCGGCGTAGCTATCCTTAGTTGACCCGAGAAATACTAGCGAAAAGGTAAATTGCGGCAGCCCTGAGATAAGTTGGTGAACCCAGTGAGAAACACCACCGGTCATGTAAGGGTAAGTGCCTTCCAGCAGCAATGTAATGTCAGCCACCGGTTTGCTGCTATTCACCTAAGGTCCCCCGTTCAATAGCCGGCCGGTCGCGGACAACAGCGGACGCGGCCCATTACCAATCTCGTCCAGAAGGCGTTTAACGTCGCGAAATCGCCGCTCGCGATAAGCAATTTCTGCAAGGTAAGGCAGGAGCTTTCTTTCATCAGTCCCTAGAACCTTCGCCTGTTGAAAGGCTGACGCAGCCTCTTTAATTTCCCGCTGAAATAGCAATATTCGACCTAGTTGAAAGTAAAGCCCAGCACTGTTGGGATAACGTTCCAGACCCTCAACGGCTACTTCACGCGCTTTACCCAAAAGGAAGCGAGCGCTTTCCGCTTCGGCGAGCCCAAAATAAACCAAATCCCAATAGGCGCAAACTAGGTCTTTGTAAAGCAATTGAGTATTTTTATATGATCCAAGCTCCCGCAGCCGAGCCGTTGTCGAATCGATGCGATCGTATATCGTCTTCTCTTTGCGGTTCAAAAGTGAATAAGCAAGCAACCGAATATCATCAACCGGATCCTTTAGGCCGATCCGTAGCAACGATACCGCATCTTTATCTTTAAGCTTCAACGTGAATATTATCGCACGTAAGCGACTCTCCTGGTCTTTCGATCGAGAGAGAATCCCAGCAATATTAGCCCAATCCAGGGGACCGGAAACTTTCTCGAGTGCCTTTGGTAATTTGGGAAGTGAAGGTACGCCATGTAGTGCGACAGCGAGTGATTGTCCGAAGGAATCATGGTTCTGTCTAGGAATCGATAACAAGAATATCAGCGTACCAAGCATCCCAAGAAGCGGCATGAACAATGTTACCGCAACAAAGGGTAATGTGGATGAAAAGGTTGACGATCGGCAGCTGGAAGGCAACAGCCTTGGCAATGCCAACGCAAACAACACCGAAGCAGCCGCGTGCGCCCCAAAAAAAACGATCGCCGACTCAGCAGGAGCCGCTTTGCCAGACACTAATTGCCCAATTCCCAAAGTTTCCATCATCATTGCAGCGCAAAGAATTAAGCTAGACCCCGACAAGATTCTTCGACACACTATTTTCGCGTTGCTCATGATATTCCTCCGCGAAATCAGCAACGTTATCTTAGGCATCTGGCGTTATGTCTCGTGTGAAATAGAAGGGTCGGAATCCATTCGAAACGAGACGAACCACGCGGTGCAGTCCGGTAGCGTCGAACCACCTATAAGAAGGATAGGAATTGCGGCGTAGTTCAATGTAGCAGTTGTTACTGCTTAACTTTTGGTATTCCGAAGTACCTTTCTAATATCGCCGATACGTCGGTGTCCGCTGTGATGACCAGCAGTTCGATCATCTCTCGCTTCGTCATTCCGCATTGTTTCGAAAGTCGTTCCAACGCGCAGTAAGCATGCGTGCTTATCCATGTATTCAGCCGCCGGGCACCTTCGCCCTTTTCGCGACGTGCGCGGTATTCGGGTTGCCGCCCTGCCACTGCCTTCGTCATTCCATCATCACGAATACAGCCGCTTGGCGCCTGCTGCATGAGCGTCGAGATATCATTGCGGATCACAGGTACCATTATTTTTGCGGAGCACAACTTCTGCTTTCTCGCAGTCAGGTCGCTCCGCCGGCAGGCGGACGGGTCCGAGGCGTAAAGCGTGCCGGCCGACCGTTCCTAGCCCCGTTAGATTTGGTCGGGCGTGGCGTAGGTGAGCGGGGCGTACCCCTCGGCGTTGAAGACGGTCCCTTCGTCGGAGGGTGAGCCGATGTCGCCGGGGCTGATCGTCCAGGTGTAGTTGTAGCCATCGACGACTGGCACGACCGCCCGGACCTTCTCCCACGTCCAGTCGCCACCTGTGCCCGTGTAGCGCAGGAGCTTACTGTTCTCGATAACGTAGTCGGCGCAATACTGCGGCACACTCCCGGTTGAGAAGCACGCGTGCGACGCATCGCCGGTGGCGATGAAGACCCGGTGAAACGCGAACGGCAAGAGGAAGTTGGCGCTGTAGGTGATCTCTGTAGGTGTGCGCGTGGCCGTCGGCTCTGTCAGCGACAGCCCGCCGGGCAACGGGAGCGTCGTCACCGTGACGTCGTTGCTCGGCGCGGATGTCTTCCCCGACACGGCCCGAGCCTGCACGGTGAACGTGGTGGTCGACGCGGGTGCGAGACCGCCGACGCGGACCTTGTTGGTCGAGGACGGCAGCGTCAAGATCTTCGACCCGTTCGCGTAGACGTCATAGCCGAAGATGGCCCAGTTGGGCGTCGACTCGCCCCACTCCAGCTGGGTGCTCGTGTAGTCGGCTTGGAACGCGATGAGATTCGCGGGAACGGAGGGTGTCTTTTTCGAGTACGGCACAGGCAGGAGGATGCTCACCGGCGCCAGGGGGCCGCCGGCGACGAGGGCCTGCTCCGGGTCCCAGTAGGGCGACGCGGGCACGCTGTCATACGGGTTCTCGAGCACATCGTCGGTAACGTACACGTACCCGGCGCCGCGACTCCTGCTCAGTTCGATCGCGGAGGCGAGTTCGTCCTGGGACGCCCCGTACACGAGGTGCCAGATCTTGTACGGATCCGACGGCGTCCACCCCAGCGGCTGGTAGTCCAACGCCGGGTTCGGAGCGCGACCGACGTACGCCGCGTAGCTGCCCTCGAAGGTCAACAGCACGTCGGCGGCATCCTCGTAGCACTCCGGAACGACCGTGCCGGGGTTGATCACGGTCAGCACTCCGGGGTGGTTCTCCTTCTCGTACCGGTTGATGAAGCGGTATAGATCGACCCACGTCTCGGATCCCGCCGTCGGGCCGCAGGCGTTCTGCCCCTGGTCGAAGAAGATGCCGTCGATGTCGGCCCCGTAGAACGCGTACCAGCCGGCGATGTCTTGCTCGATCTGGGCCATCCAGTCCTCGGGAGAGGTGGATCCGAGGCGCGTCGGCTGGCCGGTGGTCCCGAAGTACCCCGTGTCGACATAGCCTAGCGCGCGCATCCCCGCGGTGTGCGCACGGTGGATGACGGACGTCCAGTAGTCCTTCGGCTGGTAGTCGGGTCCGTTGAGGACGTTGGCGACGATGATGCCGACCTTGCTTGGCGCCGACCCGATCACCCGATCCCATGCCGCGGGATCTCGAAGGGGGTGGACATACGCCGGAATGCCCAGTTGCTGGTCGCCTGCATAGTTATGGTTACAGTCGGCGTCCGCTGCCGAGGCCGGCGACACGAGGACCGATCCGGTGAGGAGTCCGGCGAGCAGACCACAGGTATTAGATTTCATACTTTAACTCCTTGTGCGCCGGGCTAAACCGGCGAGGTGTAGTGAATGAAAGAGTCATACGGTGAAGGGATAGCGACCCACACCGACCCCGAGTCATGCGGAGCCGCCCGCGAGGGTGGCGTCGAAGCGTTGACAGGGGCACGTGCGGGCTGGGGGCCGGCGTGCTGGAGGACGGGAAGCGGATGCGTTTGGACGAGGGTACGCCACAAGGCGGCAGCGCATCGCCGTTGCTGGCGAACATCTACCTCCACTACGCATTCGACCTCTGGATCCA
>JBOIDL010000051.1:0-20834 GCA_050740435.1 Gammaproteobacteria bacterium | reverse complement strand
TCCAACCCAATCGTCGTAATATTCATCTCGGACTCCCCCTCTTCGTTTAAGTGGTATATTCGAATCTCCACTTTGGCACATCACGATGCCGTTTAGGAGAGGGTGGAGTCCATCCCATTAGGGTGCGAGCACGGTAAGTAAACGGGACAACGCAACCTGCCCGGCAGCGCTTTCACGATTGCCGTCGAGATACCGGCTCAAAACCCAACGAACTTCGTCATGAGGCAAGCACTCTATCGTGAGACGATCATTCTCCATCGTCCACGCAGCTATGATGTTGCCATAGCTCGTGGAGCCGAGGCCAGGTCGTCGTGCTGGCCGTATAAGTAAAAGCATCCGCAACAATGTGGTGAAGGATGCTTCGGTAATGGGGAGATCTTCCTTTTCCCAATTTTCGAAGTCCATCAGGCTGTCGAGCTGAGAAAAAAAACGAGAACGCCATTCGAAGCCGAGGTGCATGGCGACGACAGCCGTCTTTGTCTTGCAAAGGGCACGTGCATCGTAGAGGCGTTCCTCAAGCGGCACGATTTCGGTTGAGGGAGGTTTTGCTTGCTCGCCAAGCGAACCGGGGCTCCGGAACGATAGAAAGCTTGTCACGGCCTCGGCTATCTTGTCCGAATCCTCGCCGGCCGGAAACATTGCGGTTGGCTGTAAAGTGCAGATGGAAGGGGTTATTCGAAGGTTCATTAGTTGAAGAGCCTCGCAGATTGTGGCGTGACGCAAAGCTGGAAGATGGAGTTCTTAATGTCGCGCGCCTCATCGATCGTCGTCCATAAATCATCGTCCTTCTCCTGAGTTCGGAACACGTCAATATCGAGCAACAGAGACAGGTGTTTGAGTAGCGGGGACGGCACGACTGTCGAGGTGAGCGTCGCTGTCCATAAAGGATTGTGAGTAGGCAGCGTGATTTGGGCGAGGTAGCTGATCATCGGCAACGTTCCGATCACCGGGGCTTGCGGATAGAACGTCAAATAGTCTTCAATCGGTATTTGGTTACGGTCGTCGAGTGGAATATCTATCCGGTTGATAAACCGGATGCCTACGCGCACGACGGAGCGCTGCTTGGTGACTCGTTTCCATACTTTCCACACAGCGACAGCTCGGCCACGAAAAACATTCCATCCAAGATAAGGTGCGAGACGGGCGGTTGCTATGTTTAGCGGCGTGATGATCGTAACGTCTGCTTGATCGTTAGAGGTCAAGCGGAAGCCTTGCGGTTGCTTGCTCACCGTTACACCGCTGCCAGTTGGGCTCGCGCTGAAGTTGACGTTGAACGCATTGAGGTGTTGCGAGTTCGGATAGTTTTTTTTAAGCCGCTGAACTACCTTCTCCTGTTCCTTCTGGCTCACTTCGGGATCCACGCGAAGCTCGATCACCGCTTCAGTGATTGGAGGGTGCGAATAGATTTTTGTCAGAGTATCGATCAATGGAGAGCCTCAAAGCGCAATACAAAAATAGGCAGACCATCTATCGCTTTTTTCCAGATTATAGTCGTGGTGGGATGGTCCCGCATTTTATTTAAGCATCATTGGGTTGCAACGGTCATCCGCTAATTCGGCAATGAGTTGCACACACCTCCCCTGAGTTTACCTACATCGGCCGACGCAGCACGGTGGGTGAGGGCGGGCGGGACGCATCGGGAAGCGGATAGTCCAGGGTGTAGTGAAGGCCGCGGCTCTCCTTGCGCCGCAGGGCCGATTCGATGATAAGCTCGGCGACCTGCACCAGGTTGCGCAGCTCGATGAGGTCCACGGTGACACGAAAGTTACCGTAATAATCGATGATTTCATCGCGCAGGAGTTGCACCCGGCGGCTGGCCCGCTGCAAGCGCTTTGTGGTGCGCACGATGCCGACGTAGTCCCACATAAAGCGGCGCAATTCGTCCCAATTATGGGCGACGACGACCTCCTCGTCGGAGTCCGTCACTTGGGTTTCATCCCAATCGGGAACCGAGGGGACGCGCGGCGCGCCCGCCAGTTGTGTGCGGATGTCCACATAGGCGGCGCGCGCCATGACCAGGCATTCCAACAAGGAATTGCTGGCCATGCGGTTGGCCCCGTGCAGGCCCGTGTAAGCAACTTCGCCTATGGCATAAAGGCCCGGAACCGCGCTACGCCCGTACCGATCCGTGACCACCCCGCCGCACATATAGTGTGCGGCGGGCACGACGGGGATCGGCTCGCGGGTGATGTCGATGCCGTATTCGCGGCAGCGGGCGGCGATAGTTGGAAAGTGGCCGAGAATGAAGTCCGCCGGTTTATGCGAGATGTCGAGGTAGACAAAGTCTAGGCCTAAGCGTTTCATCTCGTGATCGATCGCGCGCGCAACGATGTCGCGGGGCGCGAGCTCCGCGCGCCCATCGAAACGTTCCATGAAAGCCGAGCCGTCGGGCAGCAGCAGTTTCCCACCCTCGCCGCGGAGGGCCTCGGTAATGAGAAAGGACTTCGCCCGAGGATGATAGAGGCAGGTGGGGTGGAATTGAAAAAACTCCATGCTGGCGATGGGGCAACCGGCGCGCCAGGCCATTGCCACGCCGTCGCCGGTCGCGACATCGGGATTGCTCGTATACAGGTAGACCTTGCCTGCCCCGCCGGTAGCGAGGACCACGAAGCGGGCCTCGAAGGTGAGTACCCGATGCGCGCCCGTATCCAAGACATACGCGCCCAGGCAGCGCTCGGCGCCGAGACCGAACTTGGCCGCGGTGATGAGGTCGATCGCCAGGTGGTGCTCGAACACATCAATGGAGGGATGAGCGCGGACCCGGTCTTCAAGGGTGTTTTCAATGGCGCGTCCGGTGGCGTCCGCTGCATGGATAATGCGCCGATGGCTATGCCCCCCCTCGCGGGTCAGGTGATACTCGATGCCACCTACCTTTGGCTCGGCACGCGTGAACGCGACACCTTGTTCGATGAGCCACTGCACGCTTTCACGTCCGCGTTCGACGACGTAGCGTACCGCCTCGAGATCGCAAAGGCCGGCGCCGGCGGTCAAGGTATCCTGCACATGGGACTCGATCGAGTCGCAGCTATCGAGCACCGCCGAGATCCCCCCTTGCGCGTAGAGTGTCGCGCCTTCCTGTAACGGGCCCTTCGACAGGAGGGCGACCCGCGCGTCTTGCGCGAGCTGCAGCGCGACACTTAATCCGGAAGCGCCGCTACCGATGACGAGGACATCGTACTGGTGCGTCATAGCGCGATGGAGAGAGAACGGATCATAGATAAATCGGTATATAATGCGCCCCGCCAATCTCATGGCGTCGCGCTGCGAACTTGATAAAGGTCACACGGTCTATCTAGCAGTACAGCGCGCCGCTCAATAATACAAGGAGAATGCCCCGATGGGCGAGACCGGCGCCGATGCACAGCTTGTCAAGAGGGTTCAGAAGGGCGACAAAAAAGCGTTTGATCTACTCGTGTTGAAATACCAGCAGAGGATCATTAAATTGGTGTCCCGATATGTACGTGATCCCACCGACGCCTTGGATGTAGCTCAGGACGCATTTCTAAAGGCCTACCGTGCCCTGCCAAACTTCCGCGGCGATAGCGCCTTCTATACATGGCTATATCGTATTGCCATAAATACGGCAAAAAATTATCTCGTAACCCAGTCCCGGCGGCCAACGGAATCCGAGAATCTTCGCGCCGAAGGAGAGCAAGTCGAACTGGAATCGATGCTTAAGGATCTCGCGACGCCTGAGAGTCTTTTGATTACCGAGGAGATCAAGGAGACCATCGCCGAGGCCATCGAACAGTTACCCGATGACCTTCGCACCGCCATTAATCTACGTGAGGTCGAGGGTTTGAGCTATGAGGAAATCGCGGATGTAATGACTTGCCCGATTGGAACGGTCCGATCGCGGATATTCCGGGCTAGGGAAGCGATCGACCATCGGTTAAAAGCGTTATTGGAGTGACGAAAAGCTATGAGCAGTGAACGGCGAGAACAGATATCCGCGCTTTTGGACGGTGAATTATCGGAACGCGAGACCGGTCCGCTATTGATTGAAATGCGGACCGATCCGGAGTTGAGATCCGCTTGGTCGCACTATCATTTGGTGGGTGACGCGTTATGCCAGCGCCTGCCGGATACGGCGTGCCCGGATATATCTGGGAGGGTGTCTTTGGCGCTGGAGCACGAGCCGGCCTGTCTGCCGATGCGCAGGAGATTGCAGTCACGATGGAAACCGGCCGCGGGGCTCGCCATGGCGGCTGCTCTCGCAGGAGTCGGGTTTTTCAGTCTTAACCGTAATCAATTACCGGAGCAGGTAGTGCCGCAGGCGAGCACTATTGGATCGGCTGAATTTCATCCCCTGCCGATAGCCACGGTTAAGTGGAACGGTCAACCGGTTGATGCGTCGTCGCGCCTGAGCGCGTATATAGTCAATCATCAACAGTTCAATTCTAGCCCGCAGACGCAAGGCTTAACGCCTTACTTCCGGGTGGTTACCCATGAAACCCAACCGTGAAATGGGGGCGATCCGCTGGCTGGCTCCGTGTTTTTTGATCCTAACCCTATCCGCACCGCCGGTTTCGGCCGCCGACACCTCCGGCCAAGCCCGTGCCATCCTTGCCAAGATGGCGCATGCGACCCGTGCCAACAACTATGATGGGACCTTCGTGTCGATCCGCGGCGCCGACACCGCGAGTATGCGCATCATTCATAAAACCGATAGCCGGGGAGAACATGAACGTCTGATTGCGCTTACCGGGACGGCCAAAGAAGTGATCCGGCGCAATGACGAGGTGATTTGTATCTTTCCAAATGAGCGCAGCGTCATGGTCGATAAAACCTCGCAACAGGCATTCTTTGGGACAGCGTGGAGTCAGCCGATCGAGCAGGTCGCCGTGCTCTACGATTTTTCTGTCCTCGGCGGGGATCGAATCGCGGGCAGGCCCGCATGGGTCTTGGGCATACAACCCAAGGACGCGGATCGGTACAGCTACCGCCTGTGGGTTGACACAAGCTCCAGCTTGTTGTTGAAGTCACAGGTGCTGGACGGCGGCGGCTACATCCTCGAGCAATTGCTGTTTACAGCGTTGGAGACGCCCGCGGTGATTTCAGAGAGCGCGCTGCAGGCGTCGATTAGCGGGGAGGGTTATACTTGGTATCGGAACGAAACACCCCAAGCGTCCGGTGAGCGGAATTCGGGATGGGAGGTAGGATGGTTGCCGCGTGGTTTCGCGATGACCGAGCAGCAGATGCATGACATGCCCAAAGACAAGAAAGCGGTAAAGCACAAGGTGTTTTCGGACGGCTTGGCGACGGTCTCTGTCTTTATCGAGAAAAATGAGGAGCAGGCGGTCCCGGTGCAGGGATACTCGGCGTTTGGGGCATTGAATACTTACAGTACTTTAGCGGACGGCTATCAAATCACCGTTGTCGGCGAGGTGCCGGCGGCGACGGTACGGCAGATCGCCGCCTCTGTGAGCGCGGCTGCACCCTGAACGACCCCCGCAAAGCCTCACGACCGCCTTCGTCACGCTTGTCGAGTCATAAGAGTTGTTTGCATGGCAAAATCTTACCCCTTACGGGAGGAAGGCGAAGTCACGATGGGACTAACACACTCTTTTTCTAGAGCGCTCATGGTGCTCGCGGTGCTATTCAGCATGCAGGCAGCCGTTGGCAGCTCGCTGCCGGACTTTACCGATCTTGCCTCGGAGAACGCCCCGGCCGTGGTGAATATCGGGACGACGCTGAAAGAAGCCAATAAACGCGCCGATGGTGCACCCCCTCAGCTCCAAATACCCGATATTCCTGAAGACAGCCCCTTAAATGAGTTCTTTCGCCGTTTTTTCGGCGATAATTTAGAGGGACCTGATCTCTCTCCACGATCATCATTGGGCTCCGGGTTTATCCTCTCCAAGGACGGCTACGTGATCTCCAACTATCACGTCATCAAGGATGCGGATGAGATTTGGGTGCGCCTGAGCGATCGGCGCGAATTTATAGCCAAGCCCATCGGTCACGACGAGCGCAGCGATTTGGCAGTATTGAAAATCGAAGCCACCGATTTGCCCACCCTTAAACTCGGCCGTTCCTCGGATCTTAAGGTCGGAGAATGGGTTTTGGCCATCGGCTCGCCGTTCGGGTTCGATCATTCTGTGACGGCGGGGATCGTGAGCGCCAAGGGGCGGGCGTTGCCGAATGAAAACTACGTCCCCTTTATTCAAACCGATGTCGCGATCAACCCGGGAAACTCGGGCGGCCCGCTGTTTAATCTGGACGGGGAGGTCGTCGGTGTGAATTCGCAGATTTACAGCCGGACCGGCGGTTTTATGGGATTGTCGTTTGCGATCCCGGTGGAAGTCGTGATGAATGTGTATCACCAGATCGTCGCCAAGGGTAAGGTGTCGCGGGGCTGGTTAGGCGTACTGATTCAGGAGGTCACCCGAGAGCTTGCGGAATCCTTCGGAATGGCGCGCCCGCATGGGGCTTTGGTCGCCAAGGTCCTTCCGGACAGCCCGGCCGCCGAATCCGGGATTCAGCCCGGCGACGTGGTGGTTGAATTTAACGGTATCGAGATCGATCTGTCCTCGGATTTACCGCCGCTCGTCGGTAACACGGAGGTTGGCAAGAGGGTCCCTTTAAAGCTCATTCGTGAGGGCGATCCGAGAGTAGTGGACATTGCCATCGGGGAGCTTCCACAAGAAGAAGAGCTGAAGGTGGCGTCCTCGGATCGAGGCACGGCGGACGCAATCGTGGATAATCGTTTAAAAATTGCTGTGAAAGATCTTTCCCGCACGCAACGTAAAGCGCTCGAAATCGAAGGCGATCACGGCGTGGTTGTGGAAGTGGTGAAACCGGGACCGGCAAAAAACGCCGGGATCCGTAAGGGCGACGCCATATTGCTCATCGACAACGTGAAAGTTAAGGACAGCAAGCATTTCACCGAAATAGTAGCGGCCTTGCCCGCGGGGAGGCCCGTACCGGCCCTTATTCAACGGCAGGGCGGTCCGATTTTTCTGGCGATCAAAATCGCTGAGTAGGGGTCCAGTACGCCCACATTGCGAGGTCGAATCCCCGTATAATTCTCGTGCTGGCCAATTTAACCGTGCGTGGCGTGAACGGCCGGGCCTTCGCCTGCCCTGTGGTCTAGGGCCAGCGAGCGCCATGGAGCACGTGCGCAACTTCTCTATCATCGCCCATATCGATCATGGTAAGTCCACCTTGGCCGATCGTTTTATCCAGTTGTGCGGCGGACTCAGTCAGCGCGAGATGGCCGAACAAGTACTGGACTCGATGGACATCGAGCGCGAGCGTGGGATCACTATCAAGGCTCAGAGCGTAAGCTTGCGCTTTCGCGCCGATGACGGCATTACCTACCAACTTAATTTCATCGATACCCCGGGGCATGTTGACTTCAGCTACGAGGTATCGCGCTCGCTCGCCGCCTGCGAGGGGGCACTGTTGGTCGTCGATGCGGCGCAGGGTGTGGAAGCCCAGACCGTCGCCAACTGCCATACGGCTGCCGAGTACCGCCTCGAAATTATTCCTGTTCTCAATAAAGTCGATTTGCCCGCAGCCGATCCGGAACGCGTGCGCGCCGAGATCGAGGATATTATCGGTATCGATTCGAGCGAGGCGCTCGCGGTCAGCGCGAAGACGGGACAGGCCGTGCGCGATCTTCTGAACGCGATCGTAAAACGGGTGCCCAAGCCGCGCGGGAACCCGGAAGCGCCTTTGAAAGCCTTGATTATCGACTCGTGGTTCGACAATTACCTGGGGGTCGTGTCCTTGGTCCGGGTATTCGATGGCGTGATCGAAACCGGTGCTAAGGTTCGGGTCATGTCGGTCGGGCGCGAATACGAAATCACCGAGCTCGGTGTCTTCACGCCTAAGCGCGTGGTATGCAAGACATTGCGAACGGGGGAGGTGGGTTTCGTCGTGGCCGGGATCAAAGAAATCGACGGCGCCCCGGTCGGGGATACATTTACCGGCGCAAGGCGGCCGGCCGCCGAGCCGCTTGCGGGCTTTAAGGAGGTCAAGCCCAACGTCTTCGCCGGCCTTTATCCCACCGACTCAAACGATTACGAAGGGTTTCGCGAGGCCTTGGCGAAACTGCGCTTGAACGATTCGGCCCTGCGTTATGAACCCGAGACGTCACAAGCACTGGGGTTTGGATTCCGGTGCGGATTTCTGGGCTTGTTGCATATGGAGATCGTCCAGGAGCGTTTGGAGCGGGAGTATAAACTCGCCCTCATTACCACCGCGCCCACGGTCTTGTATGAGGTCGCCACCACCTCGGGCGAGGTGCTACGCATCGAGAATCCGGCCAAGCTCCCACCCCAGAACGAAATCGCCGAGATCCGGGAACCCATCATTCAAGTTGACATACTGGTGCCGCAGACGCACCTCGGCAACGTGATTACCCTATGCGTGGATCGGCGCGGTTCGCAGACGAAACTCCACTACGGGCGGCAGCAGGTCGCCGTGAGCTACGAGCTGCCAATGAGCGAATTGGTGCTCGATTTTTTCGATCGTTTGAAGTCCTTAACCCGCGGTTATGCGTCTTTGGACTATAGCTTTCTGAGGTTTCAACGGGCGTCACTGGTGAAGCTTGATATCTTGATCAATAGCGAGCGGGTGGACGCCTTGTCCGCCATTATTCATCAGAACCAAGCCCATCGGCGCGGCCGGGAGCTTGCCGAAAAGATGCGGGAATTGATCCCGCGGCAAATGTTTGAGGTCGTGATACAAGCGGCGATAGGGGCGCAAATCGTGGCGCGGGAGACGGTAAAACCGTTGAGAAAAAACGTTACTGCGAAATGTTACGGAGGCGATGTGACTCGAAAACGGAAACTTCTAGAAAAACAAAAGGCCGGCAAGCGGCGCATGAAACAAGTAGGAACGGTCGAGATCCCGCAGGAAGCCTTTATGGCCGTGTTGACCGTGGGTAGGGCGAAATGAACGTCGATTTCGCGTTGGTCATGGTGGTGTTGGTATTCGTCAGCGGCCTCTGCTGGCTGGCCGACATCGTGTTTTTCGCGCCACGCCGCGATCCGGCCGCCAAGCTCCCGCTTATGGTGGACTATGCGCGCTCCTTGTTTCCGATTTTCCTCATCGTGCTGCTCCTGCGCTCGTTTCTGGTCGAGCCTTTTCGCATTCCTTCGGGCTCCATGATGCCAACGCTCTTGATCGGAGATTATATTCTCGTCAACAAATATGTTTATGGTTTTAGGCTTCCGGTGCTCAATACGAAAGTCATACAATTGGGCGCGCCCGAACGCGGTGATGTCGTCGTATTTCGATACCCGGAAGACCCCTCGACTCCGTTTATCAAGCGCGTGGTAGGTTTGCCCGGGGACCGCATTGCTTACCACGACAAGGCGTTGTGGATTAACGACGAACGGATTTCGCAAACGCGGGTGGGGCCGTATGAGGGCGTAGGCGCTGGTACCTCGATGACCGGGGCGGCTTTAATCGACGAAGATCTCTATGATGTCAAGCATGCTATTCTCGTCGAGCCGGAGCGACCCTCATTGGAGACCGAGACGGTGGTGCCCGATGGCCATTATTTCGTGATGGGTGATAACCGCGACAACAGCAAGGACAGCCGCTACTGGGGCACTGTGCCCGATGATCACCTTATCGGGAAGGCATTTATGATCTGGATGAATTGGGACAGTCAGAACGGGGGGATCGATTGGCAGCGCCTTGGCCGTTCGATTCGTTGACGCACACTCATAGCATTAAGGAGTCAGTCATGAAACATGACCACATACCGGCAAAGCAGCGGGGACTCACCCTCTGGGGGATTTTGATGGGCGGCGCGCTGCTCGCATTCGCGGCGCTGACCCTGATGAAGCTGTTTCCGCTCTACAACCAAAGTTTCAAGGTGCATTCCGCCATGAAAGCGGTGGCCGCTATGCCGGAGATCGGCCAAAAAGGTGTTCAGGAGATCAGGGGACTGATCATGCGTAATTTCGACGTCTCCGATGTGGACAAGATTACCGACAATGATCTCCGGAAGTATTTGAAGGTCGCAGCTAATCCCAATGGCCAAGGCCGTCTCATGACCATGATCTATGAGGATCGCGGACCGCTCTTTGGTGATCTGGATGTCGTCTTGAAGTTCAATGAAAGCATCGCCATCCCGGGCACGGGTAGCGAGTGACGGAGACCTCAAGGATTAGCGAGTCGCTCGGGTATGGTTTTAAAACTAAAAGCCTATTAACGTCTGCCCTTACTCATAGCAGCGCGGGTGAAAACAACAACGAACGGCTGGAATTCCTCGGTGACGCTGTGCTCGATCTGGTGGTCGCGGAAGCGCTTTTCGAGCGTTTCCCGTACGCGCAAGAAGGTGAGTTGAGCCGCGTGCGTTCGACACTGGTCAACCGGGAAACGCTGGCCATGGTGGCGCGTGATCTCGACCTCGCAGCCCATCTCACCTTGGGCCAAGGCGAGAAAAAAAGCGGCGGGATGCAGCGTGAATCGATACTCGCCAACGCGCTCGAAGCGATTATCGGCGCCATCTATCTCGATGGGGGACTGGCGGTCTGTCGCGAACGGGTGCTGGCTTGGTTCTCATCGATGCTGGATCGAACCCTGCCGGAGGCGATCAGAAAGGATCCGAAAACCGAGCTGCAGGAGATTCTGCAAGCACGCCGGTTTCCGCTTCCCACCTACGCAGTGATCTCAGTAGCCGGTAAACCCCACAACCAGCTTTTTACCGTCACCTGCCAGAGCGCGGCGTTGCCCTCGCCGGTGTCGGCGCAAGGCCCGAGCCGCCGGCGCGCGGAGCAGGCGGCAGCGGAGCAAGCCCTGCGGCTACTGCGCAAGGCGAGTGATTCCTGATCGCTAATGATCCTTGCTAACCCCGTGAGCCGATGCGGCATGGTTGCCATCGTCGGGCGTCCCAACGTCGGCAAGTCAACCTTTCTTAACCGTGTGATCGGACAAAAGATCAGCATCACCTCGCGCAAGCCTCAGACGACCCGTTATCAGATCCTGGGGATTAAGACAGAAGGTGTCCATCAGATCGTGTTCGTGGATACGCCTGGACTGCATCGAGGGCAGCATGGGGCACTCGATCGCGCTTTAAATAGGGAGGCCATCAAGGCGATTGCACAGGTCGATGTTATCCTATTCATGGTGGAAGCGTTGCGCTGGACGGAGGATGATCAGTACGCCTTGAACTGTATAAAGCCGGCCGCGTGTCCGGTCTTGATTGCAGTTAATAAAGTCGACACCGTCGCGGATAAATCCCAACTTTTGCCTTATCTCAGCGAAGTCAGCGGATTCGTGGATCTCGCGGAGATCGTTCCGCTGTCGAGCTCCACCGGTGACAACATCGTCGCATTGGAGGAGGCATTGAAGTCCAGGCTTCCCGAGGGGCCCGCCATATTTCCCGCGGACGAACTGACCGACCGCGGCGAGCGGTTTTTTGCGGCCGAGCTGATCCGAGAGCAGTTGCTGCGCAGGCTCGGGGCGGAGGTGCCGCACCGCTTGACCGTAATGATAGACGAGTTCGTCTCGAAACCGCACATAACCTGTATCGATGCCACGATTTGGGTAGAGCGGCCGGGCCAAAAGCGAATCGTCGTCGGCGCGCATGGGGCGGTGCTGAAAGCCGCGGGTCAACAGGCACGTTTGGAGATGGAGCGCTTGTTCGGCAGCCGGGTTTTTCTGCGGACTTGGGTCAAGGTCAAGGAAAGGTGGTCCGATGATGCTCGGGCCTTGGGCCAGCTAGGGATTCGCGATTAAGACGGAATGGGGGCTTGTATCTCGATAGGGGTGGCCGGTGCGTGTTGACCTGCAGAGCGCCTTTGTCCTGCACCAGCGTTCGTATCGAGAGACGAGCTTACTTTTAGAAATTTTCTCCTTGCGCTCCGGCAGGGTCGGATTAATCGCGAAGGGCGCGAACCGCCAGCGTTCGGCGTTCCGCGGCGCTCTGCAATTCTTCAGGCCGCTCCTTCTGGCTTGGGCGGGGCGCGGGGAGCTGGCGACGCTCGTCGGCGCCGAGATCGACGGACCCTTCTCCGCCTTGAGCGGCCGCGCGCTCTTAAGCGCTTTCTATCTCAATGAACTCTTGATGCGGGTATTGCATCGGGACGATCCGCATCCGGCGCTTTTTGCCTCTTATCGCCAAGCCTTGGAAACCCTCGCGCAAGCCGGGAACGAGGAGCCGGCCTTGCGCTTGTTCGAGAAACGTCTGCTCGAAGACATCGGTTATGGTCTTAGTCTGAGCTTCGATGTGGATGCCAATGCTCCGATTGAACCTGAGCGCGATTATCACTATCAAAGCGATAAAGGTCCCTGGCGCGATCCACCCGCGCACATCGACACCGTTAAGGTACAGGGGCGCACCTTGATCGCCTTAGCCGCGGCGCTGTTCCATGAACCTGAAGTACTCAGTGAGTCGAAGCGTCTGATGCGATTTGTCCTTGCTTCCCATATCGGCGGCCGGCCGTTGGCCAGCCGTCAATTGTTCAGTTAGGAGATCAATGCTTACCCGAGGACCGATTCTGCTCGGAGTCAACATCGACCACGTGGCGACGTTAAGACAAGCGCGGGGAACCCGGTACCCCGATCCCGTTCAAGCCGCCATGGAAGCGCAGCACGCCGGAGCGGACGCCATCACGATACATTTGCGTGAGGACCGGCGCCATATACAGGAGCGCGATGTCGAGCTGCTCGCTGGCGTGCTTCAAGTGCGCATGAACCTCGAAATGGCGGTGACCGATGCCATGCTCGCGTTGGCCGAGCGGATGCGTCCGGCGGATTGCTGTTTGGTGCCCGAAAGACGACAGGAATTGACCACCGAAGGAGGCTTGGATGTCGCGGCACAACGCGACGCGATTTCAGCGGCATGTAAACGTATCGGGGGCGCGGGCGCCCGCGCGTCGCTGTTTATCGACCCCGACCCGCGTCAAATCGAAGCCGCCGGCGAGGTCGGCGCGACGGTCATCGAGATCCACACCGGACGCTATGCGGACGCGGCGGATCCCGGCGCGCGGGAACGCGAGCGCGAGCGTATCGTTGTGGCGGTTCGGATGGCCGCAGGTCAGGGGTTGCGAGTCCATGCCGGACACGGGCTTAATTATCAGAACGTTGGCCCGATTGCGGCTATAGCCGAGGTAGAGGAGCTCAATATTGGGCACGCGATCGTCGCGCGCGCGGTGTTCAGCGGTCTCGCCGAGGCAGTCCGTGAGATGAAAAGACTGATGCTGGAAGCCCGGCGATGATCCATGGCATCGGCGTCGACATCGTCAAGGTCGAGCGCATGCGCGCGGGCTTACAGCGTTTCGGCCACAGGTTTTCACGCAGGATCCTCACCCCTCAAGAGCACGCCGAGTTCGAATCCCGTCGCTGCCCGCCGCGGTTTCTCGCGAGCCGTTTCGCCGCGAAAGAGGCTTATTCGAAAGCCCTCGGGACCGGATTCCGAGACGGTCTCACATTCCATACCCTAAGTGTCAGCAACGACCCGCTGGGCCGGCCGCTGATGATTTGCGCGGGCCGCGCGGCCGAGATGATCGAAGATCTCGATATTGGCAGTATCCACCTGTCGCTTAGCGATGAAATCGATTTTGCCGTGGCCTTCGTGGTTTTGGAGGCCCGGAACGTCCCTTAGGGAAGCTCTTCGGGGACCGACGGCGGGTTAGTCACAGCACCCCGGTCTTCTTGGCGAGCGTAACCCTCGGGTTCGGGAGCGCTGGCCGGCAAACCATGCGGCGGGCTTGCGTCTGATCCGGCCGGACGCTCGGCCAACGGGCCGATCGGCTCGTTGGTATCGCTCGGGGGCCCGCTGTCTTCGCTCGGGGAAGAGACGCGTTGGTCATCGGCCGCTCCACCATACCGCGAGCCCGTTCCTCGTGGGGAACGGCGTCCGCCATGACCACCACGGCGCCCGGAGCGAGAGCGGCCCCGCGGCCGCTGCGAGATAGGCCGCTCGCCGGCGACCGCGCCGGGGGTTTCGTTTCCTACCACGGATACCGGCGTATCAGGGGGCGCTTCGGAAGCCGCCGCGGAAGGCGCCTCAAGGGCGGCTGGCGCAGGCGCCGGTGATCTCTGCTGTCGGCCGCGGCCGCCTCGGGACGATCGCCCACCGCGCCGGCGCGGTGGGCGGTCGCCACCCATAGGCGGGCGTTGCTGTGGGGGTGGTGTGACTTCTTCTGGCGCTCCGATCGCTTCCGAACCGGGTTGGACCGACTGTGGTTCCTCGCGCTCGTCACCGAACAAATTCGATATAAACCTGCGGATGAATCCAGGGTGCGACGGTGTGGTTAGCAGCGAAGGTTCACTGCGGGTCTGGGGTGCTGGTATTTCCCTCGAGACTTCCTTGACAGCAGGTGCTTCTTGCGGCCGTTTATCTCTGGTTCCCATGTCCCCGGCGTCCACCGCTGGCGCGGGTATCAGGCGATAGCTAGGATCGGCCGCGGCGTGAAGCTCATGCTGGCGGATGCGCTTAAGCTCGTAGTGAGGTGTTTCGAGGATGGGATTCGGAATAACCATGACGCGGATCTGTTGCCGAGTTTCAATAGCGCTAATTTCCTGGCGCTTCTCATTGACCAGAAAGGTCGCGACGTCCACCGGCAAATGCACCACGATTTTAGCAGTCGATTCCTTCATCGCCTCTTCTTCCATGACGCGTAACACTGAAAGCGCGAGCGATTCGACACCGCGAATGCTGCCTAAACCGCTGCACCGCGGACACACGATATGGCTAAACTCATCGAGGGAAGGCCTAAGCCGTTGGCGCGACATCTCGAGGAGCCCGAATCTCGAAATGCGGCCTAACTGCACGCGCGCCCGATCCATCTTAAGGGCTTCCTGTAGGCGATTTTCGACCTGGCGTTGATTCTTTTGATTCTCCATATCGATAAAATCAATCACGATCAAGCCCCCGAGATCACGCAACCGTAGTTGGCGCGCGACTTCTTCGGTGGCCTCCACGTTCGTATTGAACGCGGTCTCTTCGATATCGCCGCCTCGCGTAGCACGGGCCGAGTTGATATCGATAGTGATCAAAGCCTCGGTGGGTTCGATGACCAGCGAACCACCCGAGGGAAGCTCGATCTTGCGGGCGAAGGCAGATTCAATCTGGCTTTCGATCTGATAGCGGGTGAAAAGCGGGACACCATCTTGATATAGCTTGAGTTTGTTGAGGTTTTGCGGCATCACCTGCTGCATGAAATCCCGCGCCTTTTCGCATAGGCCCGGGTCGTCGATGAGGATCTCGGCGATGTCATTACGCAGGTAATCGCGGATCGCGCGGATTATTACGTCCCGATCCTGATAAATTAGAAAGGGGGCCGGGCGGTCTTTCGATGCCTCCTCGATCGCGCTCCACAAGCGCAGCAGATAGTCGAGGTCCCACTGCAACTCCTCGGCCGCCTTGCCCATACCGGCGGTGCGGAGGATAAGTCCCATGGTTTCGGGGATACTGAGCCCACTCATGGCGTCCCGCGCCTCCTCGCGTTCCGGTCCTTCGATCTGCCGCGAGACACCCCCGGCGCGCGGGTTATTGGGCATCAATACGAGATAGCGTCCGGGAATACTAATGAAGGTACTCAGCGAAGCGCCTTTGGTACCGCGCTCGTCTTTCTCGACTTGTACAGTTAATTCTTGCCCCTCCCTAAGCACTTCCCGGATGTTGACCCGCGCTCCGCCGCGCGGCGATTCGACAAATAAGGACCGTGCGACCTCCTTCAGCGGCAAGAATCCATGCCGTCCGGCGCCATAATCGACGAAGGCCGCTTCGAGGCTCGGTTCGATGCGTACGACCTTCCCTTTATAAATATTCGATTTTCTTTGTTCGCGGGCGGTGGCCTCTATATCAAGGTCGTAAAGGCGTTGCCCGTCCACAAGGGCGACACGCAACTCCTCCGATTGAGTTGCGTTGATAAGCATTCTTTTCATTTCTGCATATTCCTGTCAGGCGCCTAGGTAATGAACGGGAGACGCCCCGGTAAAAATTCACTATTTCCATAGCCGGTATGAGTGACATTTTTGGTATCACGAGGTGATTGACGGCGGCCGACAGTCGCTATGATGCTCTGGTAATTATCTTAGGGTTCAGAAGGGGCGTAAGCCTCGCTTCGAGTGAGTAACTCCGGACGAAGCCGTAATTTAGCACGTACCCCGCGATCGCGATTGAGCAAGCTCCCCCAGGGAGTGAATCCACGCTCGCTATGAAGCAGGCCGCTCAATCGTCACTGCACCGTTGCGTTGTTTGTTACGCGATAGGCTACGAATTCCTGGTAAGCTCGATAGCGCGTTTGCGACTCCGATAGACTTACCGCAAGCTAATATAACAGCAACGCAACAATCGGGCACTAATTTCAACCAGCATGGGACTAAAGATAGGATGCGACGGACTATGGTACAACTTCCAGCACGCCAAATTATTGTTGATTTAGAGCATGACGGGCGTCGCATCGACAATTTTTTGGCCTGGACCCTGAAGGGGGTCCCTCGGGACCGGATCTACCGGATGCTCAGAAGCGGCGAAGTTCGCGTGAACGGTGGCCGTATTCGGCAAGACCATCGCTTAGCAACCGGCGAGGTTCTGCGTCTGCCACCCGTGCGCATGACCCCGAGCGCGGGCATGGCGCCTGCCGAAGGTTTACGGGCGGTTGTACGCGATAGTGTGCTTTATGAAGATCAGGAGCTTCTGGTGCTGAACAAACCGGCGCGGATCGCGGTCCATGGGGGAGTGGGGATCCAGCATGGGCTGATCGAGGTTTTACGCGATCTTAGGCCCGATGCGCCGTATATGGAGCTCGTGCATCGGCTCGATCGCGGCACTTCGGGGTGTCTGATGATCGCGAAACGGCCGCGATTCCTGCGGGCGATGCACGGCCTTATTCGGGGCGGCGCGATTGCCAAAACTTACCTTGGTCTCATCAGTGGTCATTGGCCGGTTAGCGCAGGTGTCATCAAAACCGGTCTAAAGAAAAACGGGCTACGCTCGCCCGAGCGCAGGGTGCGCGTGGCCGACGACGGTAAGTTTTCCGAGACGCACATCGAGCCGATCGAGCGATTCGAAAACGCGAACTTGGTCCGGGTCCAGCTAAAGACAGGGAGAACGCATCAGATCCGGGTCCACACCGCCTCCGCCGGTCATCCGCTGGCCGGCGATGACAAGTATGGCGATAAGGCATTCAATCGAGCGATGCGACATTACGGTTTACGGGACCTGTTTTTGCATTCTTACCGTATCGAGTTTGTGGCGCCGGACTCCGGAGAGCGAATATCCGTGAAAGCGTCATTGCCGGCGGGTTTGCTGTCGGTTCTCCAGTCGTTGCGGCGAGACCGGAGTCCCGAGGTGCGTGCCGAGTCCGCCGCGCGTCATCGGCGGTCGCCGTAGCCAACTAATTTAAGATAGGGTAGTGAAATGGATCAGACTGAGGTGAAAGAACAGGCTGGGAATTGGGAACACGCGCTTATCCGAGATCTCGCGCTAGCGGCGATCAAGGAGCAGCGGCGCGCGCGGCGGTGGAGTATCTTGTTTCGGTCGGTCGCGGTTATCTACGTGCTCGTCTTGTCGGCGTTTTACCTTTCAAGCCAATGGGATGAAGGTTCCCTGTCGTCCGAAACCCACACCGCCTTGGTGGACGTTGACGGAGTCATCGGATCGGATCCGCAGGCCAGCGCAGACAGTGTGATCACCGGCCTGCGCGCTGCCTATAAGAACGATAAGACCAAAGCCGTCATCATGCGTATCAATAGTCCGGGCGGCAGCGCCGTGCATGCGGGTTATATCAACGATGAGATGTTTCGTTTGCGGGCGCTGCATCCGAACATTCCGGTGTACGCGGTAATCACGGATATCTGCGCTTCGGGGGGCTATTACATTGCCGTGGCGGCGAATAAAATTTATGCCGACAAAGCGAGCTTGGTCGGATCGATCGGGGTAGCGATGGATGGTTTTGGGTTTGTGGGTACCTTAGAACGCCTCGGCATCGAGCGCCGGTTACATACGGCCGGCACGCACAAAGGATTTCTCGATCCGTTCTCACCCGCTAACCCGGAGGATTCCAAATATCTCCAGGTAGTATTGGATCGGGTCCATCAGCAGTTTATCGATGTCGTGAAGAAAGGCCGCGGCGGCCGTTTGAAATCTGATCCCGCGCTGTTCACGGGGCTCGTGTGGAGCGGTGAGCAAAGCCTCGATCTGGGGCTCATTGACGCCTTGGGCAGTAGCAGTTTCGTGGCGCGCGAGGTCATCGGAGTTGAGAATATCGTCGATTTCACTCATCGCGAGCATTACTTTGACCGTTGGGCAAAGGAATTGGGCGCGACGGCGGCGAAGGTGTTCATGAACCCGATTCCGGCGCTGCGTTAGGGGCGCACTTTAACCACCCTCGGGCGCGAGGACATCGATCCCCTCGCTGCGCAGCATGCTGACCAGATGAATAAGCGGTAGACCAATGAGCGCGGTCGGGTCCTCGCCTTCCATCTTTTCTACCAAGGCGATGCCGAGCCCCTCCGATTTGAAACCAGCGGTGCACCCGAAAGGTTGATCGGTCGAGAGATAGCGTCGAATCTGCTCCTCTTGCAAGATGCGGAAATGCACATCAAAGGGGATGCAGGCGACTTGCAGACGCCGGGTTTCGGTATTTAATAAAGCCAATCCCGTCGAGAAACGCACACAGCGTCCGCTCAGCGCCATAAGCTGCTCGCACGCTGCCGCAAAGTGGCCCGGTTTCCCGAGCAAACGGCCGTCGCAGATGGCGGCCTGATCGGACCCGATGATCAATGCCTTGGAATAATGCGGTAGGACCGCTTCCGCTTTTATCCTCGCAAGCCGTAACGCTAGATTGCTAGCATCCTCGCCCGTCGCGGGGGATTCATCCACATCGGGGACGCGGATGGAAAAGGGCAAGCCGAGGCGCCGCAGCAAGGCCTTCCGGTAAGGTGACGACGATGCTAAGACCAAGGACCGAGGATGAGTTTCCGTCACATCGGGCATCGGCGCTAATATCCAGATCGATCGGTTACACCGCGGGCACTTGTTGGGTAAGGCAGTGAAAAGCGCCCAATCCCCAAACGAGATCGGTGCAATCGATGCCTATGATCTCACGCCGGGGGAAGCAGGATTGAATAATGTCCGTCGCCGCGGCATCCATCGGATCGTTGAAAAGCGGCACTAACACCACCCGGTTGGCGATGTAAAAGTTCGCATAGCTGGCCGGCAAGCGCGTACCGTCATGATAAACCGGGGCAGGCATCGGTAAGGTTTTTATGCTCAGCGGCCGGCCGTCGAGGCGGCTCATCGATCTCAGCCGCGCTAGGTTATCCTCGAGCGGAGCGAAGTTATCGTCATCGGGATCTTCTTCGACGACCGTGACGACCGTATCGGCGGATACGAAGCGTGTGAGATCATCCACATGACCATCGGTATCATCGCCTTGGATCCCCTCGCCCAACCACAGCACCTTTTCGATGCCCAGAAACGTGCGCAGTCGCCACTCGATCTCGGCGCGGTCTAGATGCGGATTGCGATTGGGGTTAAGCAGGCATTGCTCGGTGGTCAGCGCCAGTCCCGCGCCGTTCACGTCGATCGAACCCCCCTCCAAGATAAAATCGGCTTTATAGCAGGGGACGGCGAGTGCCTCGGCCATCCGCGCCGGGATGGCGTTGTCCAGATCGTAAGGCGGATATTTTTCTCCCCAGGCATTGTATTCGAAGTCAATCGCGGCAAGCTTATCGCCGCCTGGACGGGTCACGAACACCGCGCCGTGGTCGCGGCACCAGGCATCGTTGGTAGGGAAGCGATGAAATTCTATGGCGCCTGAGATCCCCGCGCACAGTAAGCGCACCTGCCGTTCGTGGGATTCGTCAAGCACGTTGATGCGCACCGTCTCGCTGCCCGCGAGCGCCTTCACCATCTCGACGATGATGGGCTCAATGGCTGCGAATTTACCCGGCCAGCTCTCGCGCTTATGGGGCCACGACAACCAAGTGGCTTGGTGGGGTGCCCATTCCGCGGGCA
Organism: Gammaproteobacteria bacterium; assembly: GCA_050740435.1. GTDB lineage: Bacteria > Pseudomonadota > Gammaproteobacteria > JACCXJ01 > JACCXJ01 > USCg-Taylor. The sequence goes on along the minus strand of JBOIDL010000051.1, from coordinate 898 downwards.
TGCGAAAGCCTCCTGCGGCCGGTGACGCGCCTGGGACGGACATCGTTTGGATTAGAAGTTGTCACCCGTATCGTTTTGCATGCCGATGTCCGGTCCCTCGCGTTCCTTGGACACGCGCCTGAAATGCCGGACCATAATAGCAACGCGAGGCAGCGAAGAAAACTCGGTGGAATCGGAAAGCTTACGGTGAAAGCGTTAGTGCTCGTGGCGGTAAACGACATGATATTCCGCGTGATCTCGGATGCCGGACAGCATGTAGGCAACTTGAAGAAAATCCGGGGCGTATGGAAGTTCAAGGCCATCGGATATGACAGTAACGGTTTCGTGATCCCGGGCGGCGGTCCGCTCACGGACCGGCACAATACGGTGTTCAACAACCCGGACCCGAGTCTCCTTACCTCGCGGCTTCTGGGGTGAGCGTCTGACCCTTCTTGCGAGCCTGCCAGCCACGCTTCAGCGGGAACAAAGTTGAGTATACTAGTAGATCGTCTAGAAATAATTTACGTTTTGGCAGTCTTGAATTTCGCCTCGGAACGCCATAAGTCGTCATACCTGCGGAAAGCAGGTATTCCGATTTACGCCGGTTTCCTGGATGCCAGCTTCCGCTGGCATGACGTTCTTCTTGGATCTCAAGTGGGTCTCAAGTCGTAAGTGTTTAAATGAAACGCACTACCTAGTATAACGATTCATCGATTGGCTTACTGTTATGCCAGTCCCAGAGCGAACTTCTTCCAGCGCACAACGACTGGGGCGAGATTCATCTCACGTACCCAGAGGTGGCCTAGGAAATTCGGACAGGTCGTTAAGTGGATGGACTGCTATATTTTCCGATGATAGCAGGAGGAAATCCGATGAAACGACCCCGACGCAATCACTCACCGGCATTCAAGGCGCGAGT
>JBOIDL010000050.1:0-20839 GCA_050740435.1 Gammaproteobacteria bacterium | reverse complement strand
ACCAAAGGGGAGAGCTGCGCCTCTCCCCTTTGGAAACCCCTTCGCTAAGGCCCCCGCGGCAAGACCGCGGGGAATAGATTTTAAGCTTACGAAATCTTGGGCTCCAATAAATCCTGCACCAGCGAGCGCAGCGCGGCGCGTTGCCGTCCGCTGCCAAGACGGCCGGCGCGCAGGATCGCGCGCAGATCGCCGAGCGCGCGCTCGAAGTCGTCATTGACGAGCAGATAGTCGTATTCGGAATAATGCGACATCTCGCTCACGGCTGCCAGCATGCGGCGCCGAATGACCGCCTCGTCATCCATGCCGCGGGTTTTAAGCCGATGTTCCAAGTCTTGGTAGGACGGGGGAAGAATGAAGATCCCTATCGATTGCGGCCATGCCTTGCGTACCTGCCGCGCGCCTTGCCAATCGATCTCCAACACCACATCGGTGCCGTTCGTCAAGTGCGACTCCACCCATCCCCGCGAGGTTCCATAGCAGTGGCCGAACACTTGGGCGTACTCCATGAACGCCGACTGGGCAACCATTGCCTCGAACCTCGCCTTGCCGACAAAATGGTAATCCACGCCCTCGCGCTCACCCGGGCGCATCGGCCGGGTAGTAAAGGAGATCGACAAGGAGACGCCGGGCTGCGCCGCTGTCAAGGCGTTGACGAGACTCGTCTTCCCGGCGCCCGAAGGAGCCGAGACGACATACAGCAGACCGCACGCCGCGGGTCGATCATTCAATATTCTGCACCTGCTCTCGCATCTGCTCGATGAGCACTTTCAGCTCGACCGCGATCGAGGTCGTCTCCGCATGCGCCGATTTCGAGGCGAGGGTATTGGCTTCGCGGTTCATCTCCTGCAACAAAAAATCCAAACGCCGGCCGATGGGTGCCGCGGTGCCGAACAAGCTCTTAACCTCATCCAAATGGATCTCGAGCCGGTCCAACTCCTCCGCGACATCCAGCCGCTGCGCGAGCAACATCATCTCCTGCTCCAAGCGCCCGGGTTCCATACCGCTCGCGAGCTCCGGCACCCGGCTCATGAATCGATCCTTGAGTGCGCTCATGATTTCCGGCACCCGCTCCCGCAGCCATGCGAGCCGCGCGGCGGCGGCCGCGCAGCGTTCCTCGATGACGCTCCGCAACCGTCCCCCTTCGCGCCGTCGCTCCTCGACGAGCGCGCTGAGCGCCGCCTCGAGGATCCGCAACAACGGCTTACCGATCGCCTCCACATCGGGCGGCGCCAGCGCCACCACCCCCGGCCAGCGCAGCAGCTCAACCGCGCTGACGGGAGCAGGCCGAGCGAGTAAAGCGTTGACTCGCTCGCAGGCTTCGATCAATTGCCGCATCAGCTCCAACCGTAGCACCGGCGCCATCGTGGCGCTCTCCGACGGACTGTACCGTAACACACAGTCTATCTTTCCGCGCTGGATATGGCTCCCGACCAGCTCGCGCACGGGCCCTTCGAGACCGCGTAACTCCTCCGGAAGACGCACGGAGATCTCCAGGTAACGATGATTGACCGAGCGCAATTCCCAGATGGTGTCGGCCCATTCCCCCGGCCCCGCCTGGCGCGCGAATGCCGTCATGCTGCTTACCATGTCCTGCCCCCGGTCAGAGAACCGTTATGGTAACTCGGCGCCCGGGGCCCGGAAAATCGCTGATGGCTCCGCTTCAGTCCGGGCAAGCTCCTGAACCATCTCAGCTTTCGCATTAATTGTTTGAACGATCTGCTCCGCTAAGCGTACTACTCCTCTCTCAGTCACTTTTTTCACGCGACCCTCGACTCTGATCACTAAATCGCCGCTAAGCTGCTGAGAATTAACGTTCACTAAATGGACCATCAAAAAAGCGAACAAAAAACTCGGCTTATGAAGGCGCCCGATCGCAACCCATTCAGCCCCGAATCGGGCGCCCAGCTCGGCCGCCACCTCCGGGTGGTCGAAGAGGTAACCAAACGCCGCGTTCGCGTTCGCTTGGATGTCTGGAGCGATCGTCACCGACTCGTAACCGCCTTTTTTTACCAATGCCGTTCGTAACAAAGGCGCAACTGAGGCGGTGCGTTGCAATTCCTCCGGCGTTCGCGGCAGCAGCGTCAAATCGTGCAACTCGAACTCCAGCACCGCAATGCGCGTCTGCGCGCATGCCGGGAAACTACACCAAGCGATCAAACCCAAAGTGGCGCATGCCCAGCGCTTCGATGCGGTATTAACATTCTGCATGAGTCACCTGTTGTTCCTGTTCGAAACCGCGGGCGAAATAGGGCAAAGCATTTCCACTAAAGCGCACCGCCGAGCTCGAGATCAGCCCTGGCGCACCTCCGCCTGAGACAAGCCGCACAGGCGGTTGGCCCGGACGGCCTGATCGATGAGCCGCGGTTTCGCTAGCTTCAGCGCACGCATGATCGCGATGAACTGCTCGCGGGTCTTGCCCGCCAGTCGCGGATTGATCGAACGCTCTTGCTGGATGCTGCTAACCCAATAGCCGTGATAATCGTGGCCGGGATAGACCAGCGTCTCGCCCGGCAAGCTAAACAACCGCTCGGTGATAGTGTCATAGAGCGTTTCGGCATCCCCGTCCTGGAAATCGGTCCGGCCACAGCCGTTGATCAAGAGGCTGTCGCCCGTGAACAGGCGCTCACGCCATAGGTAGGACACGCTGCCCGGCGTATGCCCCGGCGTGGCGATGACCGCGATATCCTCGGCTTCCCCAAAGCCCAGGATATCGCCGTCCCGCAGCTGGTGATCGGCGCATACCGCCCCGCAGCGCTGGCTGACCGCGGTCTCGGCGCCCAAGCGTTCGCGCAAGAGCCCACCCGCGGTGACATGATCGGCGTGCACATGGGTCTCCATTGAGTATTTCAGCCGACAGCCGAGCTGAGAGAGCAGCGCCACATAATCATTGATGTTGGTGGCGACGGGATCGATCAAAACCGCTTCCCTGGTATGGCGATCGGCGATGAGATAGGTGTATGTCGAGGACGCATTGTCGAAGAGCTGCCGGAAGATCATGGGCGCCTCCCTCAAAGAGTGTGGGGTGAAATTTCAGCCGCTGCCCATCTCCTCCAACAGGCTCACCAGATCATCGGCATGCTCCTCTTCCATCGCCAGGATCCCCTCCAGCATCCGGCGGGTGGTCGGGTCATCGCTGCCGAGATAAGCGACCATCTCGCGATAGCTATCGATGGCGATGCGCTCGGCCACGAGATCCTCCTTAATCATGTCGATGAGCGAATTGCCCTCGACATACTCGGCATGGCTGCGGGTAACGAGCCCCTCGGGGGAGAAGTTCGGCTCCCCGCCGAGCTGCACGATGCGGGCGGCGATCTGATCGGCGTGCATCTGTTCCTCGTTCGCATGTTGCAGGAACTCCGCAGCTACGCTCTGGGCATTGATGCCCGAGGCCATGAAGTAATGGCGCTTGTAGCGCAATACGCAGACGATCTCGGTGGCGAGCGCCTCGTTGAGCAGCTTCAGCACCGTCGCCCGGTCGGCTTTGTAGCCTTCCGTGACCGCGCCCGCCTCGAGGTGCCGGCGGGCGCGCTTGCGCAAGGTCTTGATGTCGGTAAGGAAGGGCTTAACCACCATCCTCAGTGCGCCTTGCCTTGTTCCCAAAAGATTTGCGCCTTGCCCATATTGCCCGGAACGTCTTTCAAAAACTCAGTCTTGGCCGCTTCGTTGCCAAAGCAATAGGTCTTTCCGTCCTCCCCGGCCCAGTTGACCGAGCAGTCGGTGGCTATGTGCTGCTTCATCGCGAGGCCCATGGTGCAATCTTTCTTGAATTCACCTTCGGCGGCATGAACCGAAGCCGCCGCCAGAAACGCGATGATCGAGTTGATCCAGATTGCCTGTTTCATCGTTTTCTCCTTTCGACCTATCTTAATCGAGTAATACGTATGCATGCTAGGCTCACGCAGGACCACCCTAGAGGCGGCCTATAATACCTGCAGAAACGCTACCAGGTCCTCTTTCTCCGGTTCGGTCAGCTTGAGCGCCAGCAGCAGATTGAAGAACTCCACGGTATCCTCCAGGGTCAGCAGCCGCCCATCGTGCAGATACGGCGGTGAATCCTTGATGCCGCGCAAGGGAAAGGTCTTGATCGGGCCATCGGCGGAGGCCATCCTGCCGTTGATCATCTGCGGCTTGTAGAAGCGTTCGGCCTTGAGGTTGTGCATGAGGTTATCGGTGTAATAGGGCGGCGTGTGGCAGGTGGCGCACTGGCCCTTGCCGAAGAACACCCGCTGGCCGCGCATCTCGGCTTCCGCGGCTTTTTGCTCGTCCAGCTTGCCGAAGACATCGAGCTTCGGGGCGGGCGGGAAGTCCAGCAGCTCTTGGAGCTCCGCCATGAAGTGGACCTGGCTGCCGCGATCGAGGATGTTGACCCCCTTCTTCTGGGCGATGACCGGATCGCCGTCAAAGTAGGCGGCACGCTGCTCGAACTCGGTGAAGTCTTCCACGCTCCGCAAGGCCCGTTGAGAGCCGAAGAGGCGCTGGATGTTGACCCCACGCAGCGAAGGCGTGTCGATGCGGTGGCGGAACTCCTGCGGGCGGATATCACCGACGAGATGCGTCGCCGCGTTGGTATGCCCGTTCACGTGGCACTCAAAGCACATCACACCCCGGCTCGGACGCTCGGTCCGCCGGTCCTCGGTCTGGTTGAACTGCTGCTGCGGAAAGGGGGTGAGCAGCAGGCGCAGCCCCTCGATCTGCTTCGGGTTGAGGATACCGTTGAAAAGTTCGTAGTAGTTTTCAATCGTCACGAGCTTGCCATGCGAGACATCGCCTAGGTCGGGGCGGGTGGTCAAAAAGATCGGCGGCGGAAACTCGGGGAGAAAATGATCCGGCAGGTCGAAGTCCAGATCGAAGCGGGTGAGGTCCCGGCCTTCCTGCTTCTTGATCTCCTTGATGTGAAACTCCGGGAAGACCATGCCGCCCTCCGGATGGTTCGGATGCGGCAGGGGATAGAAACCCGCGGGCCAGGCGCTACTCTCCCGGATCTCCGCGGGACTCATCACGGCGAGCCTTGCCCAGCTCATGTCCTCGGGAAGCTTAACACGCACTCCGTCCTGGATTGGCTTGCCCCGGGTCATGGTCACACCCTCGGCCGGGCGCTCGGCCAGGTCATAACGCTCCTCCAGCAAGTCCTTCTGCCGTTGCATGACCTTCCCCTTCGCTGCCTTCATGCGTGACATGGTGTCGGCGAAGGCCTCCTTGATATCGACGGGCGAGTAACTCGATGCCTGCTCGCCGGCAAGTGGGGCCGAATCCGCGCCCAAAACGCCGAACGTCATGACGACGATCACCAGCGCCGCGTTTACGGGTTTAAATCTTCTCTGGTTCATAACCTCTCCCCCTGCTCCGGCTTCTCAATGTCACACCGCGGCCGCTTGACCAGCTTAGTTCACTCGATTCCCACGGCCCTTGGACAGTTCTCTTCCTGAACCGGAATAGTACGGCTTTAGGCATTAACCTGTCCAAGATTTTACCCCGTCTATAACACGTGTTGATCTTGACCTTCGCGATGCGGTTCCAGTTTATAATGCCCGGCCGATTCACGTTGAAGGAGAGAGGAAATATGCGTCCGAGCGGACGAAAGGCCGACGAATTACGACCGATCGCGATCAAACGCAACTATACCCGCTATGCCGAAGGTTCCGCGTTAGTCGAATATGGACACACCAAGATCATCTGTAACGCGAGCATCGATGAGCGCGTCCCCCCGTTTCTTCGCGGTAGCGGGAAAGGCTGGGTGACCGCCGAATACGGGATGCTGCCGCGGGCGACGAATAGCCGCATGCGACGGGAATCGAGCGACGGGAGGCAAAGCGGCAGGACGCTCGAGATCCAGCGACTCATCGGCCGATCCTTGCGCGCGGTGGTTGATTTTAGCGCTTTAGGCGAACGCACGGTCACCATTGACTGCGATGTCATCCAAGCCGACGGGGGCACGCGCACCGCTTCCATCACCGGCGGCTATGTAGCCTTGGCGGACGCGATCGCCACACTGGTCCGCAAAGGCGTGTTTAAGGCGAGCCCGATCCACGGCATGGTCGCCGCCGTATCGGTCGGCATTTACCGCGGTCATCCCGTCGTGGATCTCGATTACAGCGAGGACAGCGAGGCGGAAACCGACATGAATGTGGTGATGAACGAGACGGGCAACTTTATCGAACTGCAAGGAACCGCCGAAGGTCACGCCTTTCGCATGGATGAGCTCCACAAGATGCTCGAACTCGCCCGTCAAGGAACCGCCAAGCTTATCGCGCTGCAACGCCAAATATTGGCCACGTGACGATCGCGGCAAACGGGATCCTTCCGCGCCGGGTGCTCGTCGCGAGCGCCAATCGCGGCAAGCTTCAAGAGATCGCCGCGATCCTCGGCGGCGTGGGAATCGAGGTTCTCGCACAGTCCGAATTCCACCTTGGCGAGGCCGCGGAAACCGGGCTCACGTTCGTTGAAAATGCTATTATTAAAGCCAGGTGGGCCGCGGCCCGGACGGGTCTTCCCGCCATCGCCGATGATTCCGGCCTTGAGGTCGAAGCCCTCGGCGGCGCTCCGGGGATCTATTCGGCGCGCTATGCCGGGCCGGAGGCTAGCGATCAAGCGAATGTAGACAAGGTATTGCGCGAAGCGGCGCCGGTCCCGGACGACCGCCGCCAGGCCCGATTTCACTGCACCATGGTTTATCTGAGACAGGCCGCCGATCCCTCCCCGCTCATCGCCCAAGGCGTGTGGGAAGGCCGTCTGCTGCACGCCCCCCAGGGCCGCAATGGGTTCGGCTATGACCCGATCTTCTACCTACCGGACCATGCGTGCTCGGCCGCCGATCTGGATGCGGAAACCAAGAACCGCTTGAGCCACCGCGGTCAAGCGGTGCGGCAACTCTATGCGCTGCTATGCGCGCACTATCGCTGCCGTAGCCCATGAAGCTGCGAGAGCCGCCACCGCTTTCGCTCTATGTTCACTTCCCGTGGTGCGTGCGCAAATGTCCGTATTGTGACTTCAACTCGCACGAGGTCCGCGGCGATCTGCCTGAGCAAGACTACTTACAAGCCTTGCTCCGGGATCTCGCCTACGAAAGGGCACGTGTCCCGAAGCGCGAGGTAATCAGCGTGTTTATCGGGGGCGGCACGCCGAGCCTATTGTCCGGAGAGGCGCTGAGCGCTCTGCTGGATGGGATCCGCGGGCGGCTGCGGCTCGGCGCGGAAGCCGAGATCACCTTGGAATCCAATCCCGGGACGCTAACCGCCGAGCGCCTCCGGGACTACAAGCACGCCGGGGTCAACCGCTTGTCGATCGGCGTTCAAAGCCTGCGCGATCCCCAATTGGCGTCGCTCGGCCGCATCCACAGCGGGGATGAGGCCCGGTGTGCGTTCCACGCCGCGCGCGCGGCCGGATTCGACAACATCAACCTGGACTTGATGTTCGGGCTCCCGAAAGATACGCGCGAAGGCGCGCTTTACGATTTGACTCAAGCCATCGCGCTCGGGCCTGAACACCTGTCGTGGTACCAGTTGACCATCGAACCCAACACCGCGTTTTTCCGCCGCCCGCCCCCGCTTCCCGATGACGACGCGCTCTGGGAGATCTACCAGGACGGCCAAGCCGCGCTCGCCGCGCACGGCTATGCCCGGTACGAGGTATCGGCCTATGCGCGCGGGAAGCACCACTGCCGGCATAACCTCAACTACTGGCGTTTCGGCGATTACTTGGGCATCGGCGCAGGCGCCCACGGAAAAATCAGCGATCCGGTCGAACAGCGGATCGTGCGCACGGCCAAGCGCCGCAACCCCAAGATCTTCATGCACGGGGCCGGGACCGCGGCCGCGATCCAGGATGAACACCGCATCGGTGCCGACGAAATTATCGTCGAATTCATGCTCAACGCCCTGCGGCTTAGGAGCGGATTCCCCTCGACCCTTTTCAACCAGCACACGGGCTTGCCCATCGAGATCATCGAACCTTCCTTGATCGACGCCGCCCACCGCGGCCTCGTCGATTACAGCGCTGGGCATATCCAACCCACCGCGCTCGGTCTCCGCTATCTGAACGAGTTAGTGTATTTGTTCCTCCCCTCGCCGCCCGCGCTCGCTGCGCGTGCCGCCCCGCTGCGCGCTAACGCAATCATGTCGTGGAGCACATAGGCGGTCTCGTATAACGTCACCTGGCCGATGTCGATGGGTTTATCGGCACTAGGGGCGGTCGAATCGCTTGCTTTCCGGAAAGACGTCGGCGCCGCCTTAAAAACTTCGCGATAACGCTTTTCCACTTCGCGTTGCCAGCGCTCCTCCGCCTCCTGCTGTTCCCGCCGCTTACGCTCGAGCAGACTGACGCGATTGCGCACCTCTTCCTGCCGCTGGCGTTGCGCTTCATGAATCAACAGCGAAAAGATGGGCGCCTGGCTTACCCGGGATTTGTGGCGCCATCGGACCTCCTGAAGCGTTTGCATCGGAGCGCTCAATGGGGCGTACTTCGCCGCTCCGATCCGATCCCAGGGCAAGGCGTTGTCGAACGTCCGTTCGCCCAGATCGGTGGGGTGCAATATCGCCGCGAAAACGATATCCGGCACCACACCGCGGTGTTGCGTACTACTGCCGTTGATACGGAAGAATTGCGCCACCGTGGCCTTGAGTTGGCCGAGATCCTCGCCCTCGGTGCTATCGATTTGATCGAGGTCGATTAGATTCTGCACGGTGCCCTTGCCGAACGTGGGCTCGCCGACCACGATCCCGCGCCGGTAATCCTGGATCGCGGCCGCGAAGATCTCCGAGGCGGAGGCGCTCTGCCGGTCCACCAAAACGGCAAGCGGTCCCTTGTACATCACGGCGGGATCCGAATCTTCATTCACATCGATCGCGCCTGAGGCGTCCCGCACTTGCACGATCGGCCCCTCGGGAATAAACAAGCCCGTAAGCTCCGTGGCCTCGACCAAGGATCCACCTCCGTTGCCGCGCAAGTCCATGACGATTCCATCCACCTCGGATTGCATTAACTTGACGATCAATGCTCTCACATCGCGCGTGGTGCTGCGATAATTTTTCTCGCCCCGCGCCCGCGCGGCAAAGTCGATATAAAACGCGGGGAGCGTGATCACGCCGATGCGCATGGCGGGCTTCTCCTGTGGCACCTCGATCACGGCCTGCTTCGCGGCTTGATCTTCCAATTTGATCTTCTCGCGCGTCAGGGCGATGACCGTCGTCGGCGTGCTCGCGGCCACACCCTTCGGAATGAGCTGTAGTCGAACCAGGGTGCCGCGCGGTCCGCGAATGAGGTCCACGACCTTTTCCAGGCGCCATCCGATGATATCGACCCAAGAACCCGCCGACCCCTGCGCAACGGCGACGATCCGATCCTCCGGCTTGAGCCGTCCGCTCTTGGCCGCGGGACCCCCGGCCACCACCTGCTGTACGATCGTGTATTCGTTCTCATTGCGTAACACCGCGCCCACGCCTTCCAGCGATAGGCTCATGCGGATCTTGAAGTCCTCGGAGTTGCGCGGTGAAAAGTAGGATGTGTGCGGTTCCACACTCGCCGTGTAGGCGTTGATGAAGATCTCGTAAACGTCATCGGCCGACAATTGAAATGTGTGGCGCGCAAGCCCCTGATATCGGTCGGAGATGGTGCTTACGGCTTGCTTTTGATCCTGGCCGGTGATCAAGAGGTTCAACACGTCATTCTTGACGCGCTTGCCCCAGAGTTCCTCAAGCTCGTCGCGGTCGCGCGCCCACGGGGCACGGCTGCGGTCGAGCACGAACTCCTCATCAACGGTGAAATCGAGCGGCTGCGCGAGCACCTCGCGGGCGTAGATGACCCGCTCCTCGAGCCTCCCGCGGAACACCTTGAAAATCTCGAACGCCGGCTCAAGCTTAGCCTCCTTCACGGCCTCGTCCAATTGGTCTCGATAGACCGCGAAGCGGTTCATGTCTTCGAGCAGGAAATAACTGCGATTCGGATCCAAGGACTCGACGAAGCGTTTCAGCACCTCTGCCGACATGGCATCATCGAAGCTCACCTTCTTGTAATGGTAATTGGCGAGGTAATGGGCAATGAGTTTGGTGGCGCGCCGGTGCTCGGGTGTCGCCATCAGCTCGGCATCGCCGACACGCGGTGAGGCGCCCCAGCTCCCCTGCGTTAGAGCAGCCAGGAACGCAATCAGTAGCCATCGAATTTTCGGCATCATGGAACGTGCCTCCGTCACTGCGGCAGGCGGTTGTAAAATTCTAAGCGGGGGTACGCTATCGCAGTACGGCAAAGCTTAAAGCCTCTCACCTCGTCGGCAGGGTAAAAGATACCACGTTATTTGTTATTACATAAACGGCTTCTGCGGGCGGTAGGCGAGGATCGCCGGCGCCGGGTTTAGGAAAGGCAAAACCTGTGCCGTATCATCTATGATAAAGTCTAGCCATGCAATGGAATTCCCAGGTAATTGTCACCGATATCAGCGAGCGCGACGGCCGCTTTCCGCTCTATCGTATCGCGGAACGCGGCGCATGAGCGGCATGCACCGCTTCGACGCGACGGTGTTCCGAAACCAACGCATCATCGTCGCCCTCTCGGGCGGGGTGGACTCCGCCGTCGCGGCCCTGCTCATGAGACGTCAAGGCTATGGGGTCAGGGGCGTGTTCATGAAAAATTGGGAGGACGACGATACGGAAAGCGACTGTCGGAGCCGCGAGGATCTCATCGACGCCGTGGCGGTCGCGGAGCGCGTCGGCATCGATATCGAAGTCGTCAACTTCGCCGCCGAGTATCGCCAGCGCGTATTTAGCCGTTTTCTCGCTGAGCTGCAAGCGGGACGGACGCCCAACCCGGACGTGCTTTGCAACCGCGAGGTCAAATTTAAGGCCTGCCTCGACCACGCGCTGTCGTTGGGTGGTGGCTTCATGGCCACGGGACACTACGCGAGGATCGCGCATCGGGATGGGCAGTTGCAACTGTTGCGAGGGATCGACCCGGCCAAGGATCAGAGCTATTTTCTCTATATGCTCGGCCAAGCTCAGCTAGCTCGGAGTCTATTTCCGATCGGGTCCATGCGCAAACCAGAAGTACGCGCCGCCGCCGCCGAGGCGCGACTCGCGGTACACGACAAACGCGACAGCACCGGGATCTGCTTTATCGGCGAGCGCCGCTTTCGGCCGTTTCTAAGCCGCTACCTTGCCATCACCCCGGGTGAGATCCGTAGCCTCGAAGGCGAGGTGATCGGAGAGCACCCCGGCGTCGTCTATTACACGCTTGGCCAGCGCGAGGGGCTCGGGATCGGCGGCGTCAAGGGAGCCTTGGAAGCGCCCTGGTACGTCTTGGAGAAGGACCTGAAAAACAACGTGCTCGTGGTGGGGCAAGGGCATGATCATCCGCGGCTTCTCTGCCGGTCATTGGAGGCGTCGTCTTTGCACTGGGTGGCCGCTCGTGCCCCGGTGCTCCCATTGCGATGCACGGTGAAGACCCGCTACCGCCAAGCCGACCAGCCGGCCACGATCATCGCGATCGACGCCGGCCGCTGCCGGCTCGTGTTCGAGGCGCCACAATGGGCGGTTACGCCCGGCCAAGCCGCGGTGTTTTATCAGGAGGAAGTGTGTTTGGGCGGCGCGACTATCGATCGCGTATTCCCCGGCGCCCCCTGATAGCCTATCGGTTCACCGCCGGATAGAGGATAATCAAGCGTTCCCGCCGCAAGCGGGGGTAGTAGTGAATAGGCGATTCCTCGTTAGCTGGGGGAGATGATGAACGACAGTTATAACACGCGGGAGGTCATCGAGGTCGCCAACGCGCCTTATCAGATCTACAATCTCACGGTCCTTGAGCGCCGTTATCCCACGGCGATCCTCCCCTACTCCCTCAAGATCCTCTTGGAAAACCTCTTGCGCCATGAGGACGGCGTTAACGTTACCAAAGCAGACATCGAGGCGCTTGCCACCTGGGATCCAAAGGCCGAGCCCAGTAAAGAGATCGCCTTCACGCCGGCGCGCGTCCTGATGCAAGACTTCACGGGCGTGCCGGCGGTCGTCGATCTCGCGGCGATGCGGGAAGCCATGCAGCGCCTCGGAGGCGACCCCGCCAAGATCAATCCCTTGTCTCCCGCCGAGCTGGTCATCGACCACTCCGTTCAGGTCGATGTCTTCGGCAGCACCGATGCCGTGGAAAGAAACGCGGCGATCGAATTCGAGCGCAATCAAGAGCGCTATGTGTTTCTGCGCTGGGGGCAACAGGCCTTCTCGAACTTCAAGGTCGTACCCCCGGACACGGGCATCGTCCATCAGGTCAACCTCGAATATCTCGCCCGTGTCGTCTATTCTCAGAGTGTCAACGGAACCGCCCAAGCCTATCCGGACACCGTGGTCGGAACCGACTCGCACACGACGATGATTAACGGGCTCGGGGTGCTTGGGTGGGGCGTCGGGGGCATCGAGGCCGAGGCGGCGATGTTAGGGCAACCGATCACGATGCTGATCCCGCAAGTGGTCGGATTTCGCTTCACCGGCCGCCTGCCCGAGGGGGCGACCGCGACCGATCTCGTGCTCACCGTCACGCATATTCTCAGGAAAAAGGGCGTGGTCGGTAAGTTCGTCGAATTTTTCGGCGAGGGACTCGACCACCTCCCTTTGGCCGATCGGGCCACGATCGCCAACATGGCGCCCGAGTACGGCGCGACCTGCGGTATTTTCCCCATCGATCAGGAAACCATCAACTACCTGCGGCTCTCCGGCCGCGCCCCGGAACAGGTCGCTTTGGTGGAGACCTATGCGCGTACACAAGGGTTTTGGCGTGACGCCAAGAGCCCCACCGCTCGTTACACCGAGGTGCTCGCGCTCGACATGGGCAGCGTCGAACCGTCGCTTGCCGGACCCAAGCGACCCCAGGATCGGATCGCGCTCAAGAACGCCAAGGAGGTGGTGTCGAAGGTGCTGCGCGTCTATCAGGAAGAGCGCTCGGGCGCGGCCTCAAAGGACCGGGACATGGCGCGCTTTCACGATGAAGGAGGCGGAACCGCGGTGGGCGGCGAGGAAGCCCATCACACGGGTGTGGAAATGATCAAAATCAACGGGCGCGACGCGGCGCTCAAGGACGGCGCCATCGTGATCGGGGCGATCACCTCTTGCACAAACACCTCCAATCCGAGCGTGATGGTGGCGGCCGGTGTGCTGGCAAAGAAAGCGTGCGAGCGCGGCCTGCGGGTCAAGCCCTGGGTCAAGACCAGTCTCGCCCCCGGTTCGCAGGTTGTGAGCGCGTATTTGCGGAAGGCGGGGCTCATGGCTGACCTCGAAGAGCTTGGCTTTCACGTCATCGGCTACGGTTGCACGACCTGCATCGGGAACTCGGGGCCTTTGCCCGATAGGGTCAGTCAAGGCATCACGAAAGGCAGCCTGGCCGTATGCTCAGTGCTGTCGGGAAACCGGAATTTCGAGGGCCGCGTCCACCCCGAGGTCAAAATGAACTTCTTGGCCTCGCCGCCGCTGGTCGTTGCCTATGCCATCGCCGGCACCATGGACATCGATCTCTATAATGATGCGTTGGGAACGGACCACTCCGGTGCGCCGGTCTATCTCAAGGACATTTGGCCCACCCAACGGGAAATCAACGATACGGTCCTGCGCACACTCGACTCGGCGATGTTCTCGGCGAGTTACGACGGTATATTTACGGGGGATGCGCGCTGGGCCGGCATGAACGTGCCCACCGGCTCGCTGTACCGGTGGGACCCGGGATCGACGTACATCAAGAATCCCCCCTACTTCGATGGCATGGGAAGGGAGCCACCGGAGATACATCGAGTCAACCGGGCGCGGGTGCTGGCCTTCTTGGGCGATTCCATCACCACCGATCATATCTCTCCCGCGGGTTCGATCAAGGTTGATAGTCCGGCGGGGCGTTATCTGATCGAGCGCGGAGTGCAACCCAGGGATTTCAATTCTTATGGGGCGCGCCGCGGCAATCATGAGGTCATGATGCGCGGTACCTTCGCCAATATACGCTTGCGCAACCGCCTGGCACCCGGGACCGAGGGAGGATGGACGCGGTATCAACCCTCCGGGGAGCAGCTTAGCATTTACGACGCCGCCGTTCGCTACCACGACGACGGGGTCCCATTATTGATCATTGGCGGTAAGGAATACGGCACCGGCTCTTCCCGTGACTGGGCCGCGAAGGGCACCCGGCTGCTCGGGGTCCGCGCGGTGCTCGCCGAGAGCTTCGAGCGCATCCATCGCTCGAACCTGGTCGGCATGGGGGTCCTGCCCTTGACCTTCAAGGACGGGCAGAACGCCGAGACCTTGGGGCTCACCGGCGCGGAGAGTTACGACATCGAGGAGGTCGAACCCGGCGCGCGCGACGTCACGATCGTGGCGGCGGGCGCGGGCGGCCGCACGCGCCGTTTTGCCGCCGATGTGCGCGTCGACACGCCAAAGGAGTGGGAGTATTACCAGCACAGTGGGATCCTGCCCTACGTGCTGCGGCAGCTTGCCGGTTGAGCCTTCGAAAGCACCACGGTGGCCGCGGGATACGGCCATGACCGACAGCGCGCCCGATCTCGGGCTAGTATCGCTCTTTGTCAGCGCTTTCATTTCGGCAACGGTCGCGCCCGGCGGCTCGGAGGCGGTCCTTGCCTGGCTCGCGCTGCGCTCGGAAACTGCGCCCGGCCTCTTGCTGTCGGTAGCAACCGCCGGCAATACCCTCGGTGCGCTGACGACCTGGCTCCTTGGGTATTTCGCCGCCCGCGGCTACCCCATCGAACGGATCGCAAAGGGCAAGAGCGAGCGGGCACTCCTGATGGTGCGCCGCTGGGGCACGCCGGTGTTGTTGCTGTCCTGGCTGCCTCTCATCGGCGATGCCTTGTGCCTGGCCGCGGGATGGTTGCGGCTTCCCTTCTTGAGATCGTTGACGGCGATCGCCATTGGCAAGGCCGCGCGCTATGCGGTTATTTTGTACACCCTAGCCTAAGGAAGTGTCCACGCTCTTCGAAACCCGCCTGCGGCGCCTCGCGGACCTCGCGCTCGGCCGCATGCTAGCCCGAGGACTGAAGGGCCTTGAAAAGGAATGTTTGCGCGTGACTCCCGGCGGGCAGATCGCGCAGACGCCGCATCCGGCCGCGCTCGGCTCCGCGCTGACACACCCCTATATCACGACCGACTATTCGGAAGCCTTGCTCGAGTTCCGCACGCCCCCTTGCAAGCACGCGCAGGAGACGCTGGATTTTCTTACCGAGCTGCACCAGTTCGCGGAGCGGCACCTCGGCGGCGAGCTGCTGTGGGCATCGAGCATGCCCTGTGAGCTGCAAGGCGACGAGAGCATTCCGATTGCACACTACGGAGATTCCAATGTCGGCCGCATGAAACACGTCTACCGCCGCGGCCTGGCGTATCGCTATGGGCGTGCGATGCAGGCGATCGCAGGGGTGCATTTTAACTATTCGCTACCCGAGGAGTTCTGGCCGACCTATAAGGATCTCGAAAAAGATCCGCAGCGGCTTCAGGACTTCATCTCTAGTTGCTATTTCGCCTTGGTTCGAAACCTGCGGCGCTGGGGCTGGATCATTCCTTATTTGTTCGGCGCGTCACCAGCCTTTTCCAAATCATTCTTGACAGGGGCTAGCCGGGAGTTCGAGCAGTTCGATGCGGAAACGCTGTTTCGGCGCGACGCTACCTCCTTGCGCATGAGCGATATTGGTTATAAGAACAGCACCCAGTCAGGCCTGAATATCTCCTACAACAGCCTGGAGGAATACGTCGCCGGACTCGCTCATGCGATCGACACGCCTTATCCGGACTACGAACGCATCGGCATCAAGGTCCATGGCGAGTACCGGCAACTCAACACCCACATTCTCCAAATCGAAAACGAGTATTACAGCTTTGTGCGGCCCAAACAGATCGCGGCGTCCGGTGAGCGCCCAACCCTCGCGTTGACGAGGCGCGGCGTGAAGTACGTGGAAGTTCGCGCGCTCGATGTCCAAGCGTACGATCCGACGGGGGTGAACCTGCTGCAACTCCGATTCCTGGAGGGTTTCTTGCTCATGTGCTTGTTCTCCGAAAGCCCGCCCCTTAGCGAGAAGGACCGCCGTGAATTCGAACGCAACGAGCTGCTGGTTGCCGCGCGCGGACGAGAACCCAACGTGATACTCGGTGATCATGGCCAGGCGCGCGTACTCACGGATTGGGCGGCCGACATCCTCGCTCGGACCGCGGCGGTGTGCGGGATCCTCGATGATGGCGATCCCGGACGTCCTTATGCCGCGGCGCTCAATGCGCAGCGCCACGCCGCGGCGTCGCCCGACATGCTTTCCTCCGCGCGCATGCTTGCCGAGATGCGGCACCAGCACGAGTCTTTCCTGGAATTCTCCTTGCGCCTGTCAAATCAACATGCTCAACACTTCAAACAATTAAGCCTACCCGAAGACCGCTCGAACGCGCTTACCGAAGCGGCATGGCAATCTTTACTGAAACAGCAGGAGATCGAAGCGACCGATCGCATTTCATTCGACGAGTACTTAAAACGCTATTTTTCGCGCTAAGGAAGCTCTGCAAAAGTTACCGCGCAGCCTATCTGCTTTGTCGCGTGCTCGCTCGTCTGCAACCGGCATGCGGCGGATCGCGCTCGCAGGTATCCGCCCTACGAGCTAGGCCTCTATTTCTCTTTGGCGAGGATAATGCATTCTTTCTTTTCAATACACTTCGCTGTCAAGAATGTGACGTTAACCTACAACTCGTAAAACCATAATGTCGGCAAAAGGCAAAGAAGTTGTTGAATGGATGAATGGAGAGCTTCCTCCTTTGAGCTGGTCATTAATTTCCATCAATGCGGTGAAAGTTTTTTTTGCCAATGGAGTGAATATTACAAAGATCGATTCCGCGACGGTTTTCAACTCCACAGTTCTAACGGAGTTGAGCAAGCTGATTAAAGAAAAGTACAATAAAGACCTGCCTTTTTGCTAAGAACCATTAAGCGATACTCAACAGTGTCCGGGCCTGTTCCATGTGATCAGGGATGTCGGTGGCACGGTATCCGCCTCTTGTGGAGTTTACTCAACCGCAGGCCGTACTGATAGATCATGATCATCATCTCTATTTCCGGCGGTAACTATAACAAATCCAGATTCAAAGAATTCCCCCAAATGCCCATATTGCACTGACAAACCTTTTATCGGTTGCCGGCTTAAATCAAACCACTAATCCCCCTGGACAAACTATGAATGCGCAAAACACGATTCAGAAAGAGAAGGAAAAGGCACTCCTTGCCCGGCTAATGTCCGATGTTTACAACAGGGGTGATCGGATGATGGGCATTGCCTTGGTGCTATATTTCGGTCTGGGGTTTGTGCTGGCATTCCGGTACCAGACCTGGCTGATCGCCGTGGTTATCGGAGCGCTTGGTACGGGTTCGTTCTTTCTGGCCAAATGGATGTTTCCGAAATCCACTTTAAGCCAGTATGTGGCCAGTGCCGCGGTTGCCATATACACGGCTCAGTTCATCTACCAAATGCATGGTCTTTTTGAAATGCATTTTTTTGCCTTCATCGGCTCAACGCTCATGATTACCTATCAAAATTGGAAAACGCTTCTTCCTGTGAGCCTGATTGTGGCCCTCCACCATGGCCTCTTTGCCTATCTCGAGCACTGCGGACTGTCACAGATATATTTCACGACCGAAGCCTATGATATGACCCTTCTATCTTTTAGCATTCATATATTCCTGGCCGTGGTGATTTTTGGCATCTGCGGTCTCTGGAGCTATCACCTAGAACAATCAACCATCAGCAACACCAGAAACCTGGCATTGATGGAGGAAATGGCCGCGGATATGCGGTCAAACATCAGTCTGGCGAACGACATGTCCAATGGCAAAGTAGATGGGGAATATCAGATCACAAAGGGGGATGTTTTGGGGGAATGTCTGCTTGAAATCCGCGAACGCCTCAAAGCATAGAGGAGAAAAGTGTAATCCTCACACTTGTATCACCTGTACCACGACTAGGGGGTCTACAACGCGCGCGGCGTCGCTCAGCACGATCGAGCCCGCGGTCGTGGTGGTTCGCAATCATGGCACCGAGTCCTCTAATGGCGCGAAATGAACGCTCTTAGTCGATCCCAAACGGGACGGCTGCCAAAAAAGAACGTTTGTTCTTCGGCGAGCAGGAAGGTCGGCGCGCCGCCATTCGAGATTTCGTCGGCATGGGCAAGGGTTTCTTTCCACCCGCGGATGGCGCACAGGTTTGCAAGGCGTCCAGGGACGGGAAATGGATCTCGGCGATCCGATAAAACGGTGGCGGCGTCCCATCTGGAGTTGCTACAACTTTAGTCGCTACAAACCGCGTCTTGCCGACGAGCTTTTCCACGATCATCGGCACATGCTCTTCGTGATAAAGCTTCTCAAATGTCTCGAAGCTCATGGCGTATTCGGAGGAGAGTCCGTCGCGCATCGGCATGTCCTCGTCCTCGTAAAGCTTCTCGAACGCCCTAATATCATGTGGGCACGGATACATCACCATTAACTCAATATCAGCCACAGCATCCTCCTCTAGTAATGCCCAACCAGCTGTCATCCCGGCCATGGATTGGCCGGGACCCAGTGCAGCGGTTCCCTCCCTAGACCTGGATTCCGGCCATCCCTGGCCGGAAAGACAGTACCTGAGGCCGATGGACGGCTTTCGATGTCCTGTACGTTATTTGTGGGACACCGCACTAGGGGCCATGGAATTGTCTTGTGGCGCCACACATGCTCGGAGTCGGTCCCAAAGCGATCTGCTGCCAAACGCGAATACTTCTTCCTCCGCGATCAAAAATACAGGCGTACCACCACTGGAGATTTCGACCGCATGGGCAACGGTTTCTTTTCCGCCCTCGGACTGCGCACACGCTTGCAGGGTCTCTAGGGACGGGAAATGAACCTCGGCGATCCGGTAGAATGGGGCCGGTGTCCCGTCCGGGGTCGCCACGACTTTGGTCGCTACAAACCTCGTTTTACCCGAGAGCTTCTCCACCACCATCGGTACGTGTTCCTCTTGGTAAAGCTTTTCGAATGCGTCGATATCCCGAGGACGCGGATACATCACTATTAACTTAACGCCAGCCATAGCACCCTCCTATTATTGTGTCGGTTGAGAAATTTGCGGATCCCTGTTTCAGCTCACTCCTCGCTATAAGCGCGTTCAACCCCTGTCCAGCCATATTATAGACTGTTCGTTCCATAATCAAGAAAAAAATCATTTCAAAGCCTGCAGCGTCACCTCGACCACCTTTTCGAGGGCCGAACGATCGCTACGGATCTTTCCGATAACCAAGAGTCCTTGCAGGTTGCAGGTCAAATAGCCCGCTAGCGCGCGCAGATCGCGTTGGTTATCGAGCTCGCCTGTATTCCGATCGCGCAGTAAGGTCTTATAGAAACCGTCCTCCAGTTGCTTTACGCACAGGCTCACCTTCTTGGCCGTGTCAGGATCACTCAATCCCCGTTCTACGGCCGAGTTGGTAACCAGGCAGCCGCGCAACGGCCCGCCGGATATCACATGCTCAATGACGGTTGCAAAGAACTGACGGATAGCCGCTTTGCCCGAGGCGTTAGTATCAAGAATATCGAGCAGTTTCCTCACCACCACCTTGCGATAACGGTCCAGGACCGTGAGAAAAAGGCGTTGCTTGTCCCCGAAGGCAGCGTACAGGCTACCGCGATGGATCCCCATACTCTCCACCAGGTCTTGGATCGAGGTCGCTTCGTACCCTTTGGACCAAAATGTCTCCACGGCCTTGTCCAACACTTCCTCTACGTCGAACTCTCTCGGTCTCGCCACGCGCCCTACGTTGGTACCTTCGTTGTCAATAAAAACTAAGCCTAGACATTCTAGACCACATAGTCAAGAATAGTCTGAGAAATAGTTCCATAGATTTCGACTTCGATCCAGGGTTTCGTTCAACATGCCACCGATGTAGTATGTTGCATGGAGTATTCACGATTAGCGACACTCATCGGGTCCCTCGGCGTAGCCCTTCTGCTGCTCGCTTTTCTCTTGAACTTGTTTCGTCTTCTGCGGGTGGAGGGCTACCCGTACATAGCTCTCAACCTCGTTGGTGCCTCGTTAGCTTGCTACTCTTCGTACCTGATCGACTTCATGCCGTTTGTAGTTTTAGAGGATACATGGGCCATTGTAGCGGGCGTCGCGCTTGTACGGTCGCTGCTCGGGTTGTCAGGCGTCTCATCCAGTGCCGCCGATTAAGGCATCATGGCAACCCTTGATGCCGTCACTTTCGAGTATCCGTTTGAGGCGTCTTAACGACTCGGCGGATTCGGCCTGCAGACGACTTTGCAATGACAGGAAGTCTCCCAGTTCTCCGAATAAAACGGGCATGTTATAGACGAACTCGCGTTTGAATCGGGTTCCCTGCGATTCCGGTATTAACGTATAGGTGATCGTCGCTGTGCCCCCGTCTTCGGATTTGCCGCCAATGACCCAGCGCCGCGGCGGGCTGCTTTCGCGAACGATCCATTGAATTCGCGCATGACGGCCGCCGAGCGACAACTCTTCTGTAACGTGCTCTCCCGCTCGGAGTGGGTGCTCAAATGGGCCTGTCCACGAAGATGAGTGCCACTTGGGAAAATTCGACACCGTGGTTACAAACTCAAACACTCGATCAATGGATTGGCCAATAGAGATGGCCGTTCGAATACTCGGCATTCTCCTCCTCCATAGTTTTCGTTGTCATGACTCCCGACAGCTTCACCGTCGCGTGCATAATGCCTCCACTCATGGTTTGAGAGTCTTGCGATAGCTCACGCGGTAGATGTTCCCGCCGTAATCGTCGGAGATGTAGATAGCCCCGTCGGGCCCCTCGGCGACATCCACGGGGCGACCGATGACCTCTTCATCTTGCTC
>JBOIDL010000049.1:0-21107 GCA_050740435.1 Gammaproteobacteria bacterium | reverse complement strand
TCGTACGCACCATCGAGTATTTGTCTAACAATGCGCAACGTGCACACCCCAAGCGTGACACGAAAACCGGACGCCTCAAACTTCAATTGCAACACGTTTACGGCGCTCCTTAAGAACTAACCTATGAGGAGGGATTAGTCTTGGATTGCAGGTCCGGAGGCGGATGGTGACTCGCGAGCGGCATGGCGTGAAGGGCAGAGGTGCGCAAGCGAATACCCCTATTCGGTTCTTCACGGAGACCCGCGAAGCCTTCGATGACGGATGGACGGGCGACGATGCGGTCCCTCCGCCGTTGCAGACCACCGTGACCGAAGAGCATGCACGCTCGATCATCTCATATAACCAATCCCCTGACCTGCCCTTCGAGCGCTCGATCAATCCATATCGCGGCTGCGAACATGGCTGCATCTACTGTTACGCGCGGCCGACGCATGCTTATCTCGATCTGTCGCCGGGGCTCGATTTCGAGAGCCGCTTGTTCGCAAAACCGAATGCCGCGGTGCTGTTGAGAAACGAGTTGGCCAAGCCCGGCTACGTGTGCCGCCAGATCGCGCTTGGGACGAACACCGATCCCTATCAGCCGATCGAACGCAGCTTCGGGATCACCCGGCGGATCATCGAGGTTTTGTGGGACTCCCGCCATCCCCTGAGCATCGTAACCAAGTCGTCGTTGGTCGAGCGCGATCTCGACCTGCTCGCCCCGATGGCGCGCGAAAACCTGGTCGAGGCCTATGTTTCGATAACGACGCTGGATCGGGCCTTAGCACGCCGCATGGAACCACGCGCAGGCGCACCGCAACGGCGCCTGGATACCGTCAAGCGCTTAAGCGCCGCCGGGATCCCGGCAGGGGTGCTGTTTGCCCCGGTGATCCCGGCGCTGAACGATGCGGAAATGGAATCGATACTCGAAGCGGCCTCGAACGCCGGTGCGCGCTATGCCGGCTACGTCTTGTTGCGTTTGCCGCATGAGGTTAAGCAGTTGTTCGAGGAGTGGCTGCAGGTCCACGAACCGCTGAAGGCCGCGCGCATCATGAACCGCGTGCGCGATATGCGCGGCGGTCAGGAAAACGATCCCCATTTCGGCACGCGCATGCGAGGCACCGGGATTTTCGCTGAAGTGATCCGCAGCCGTTTCGACCTCGCCTGCAAGCGCCACGGGCTCACGCGCTCGGCGCGCGCATTGGATACCTCGAAATTCAAACCCCCGGGCGCGCCCGGTCCGCAGCTGACCCTGTTTTGAGAGCTTTTTACGGTAATCCCGCGGTGCGAGCCGTAGGCCCATACTGGGCAAAATATCAGGAGGAGACAATACGCGGTGTCTAGGATTCTCTTCTTCATGTGTCGCTTCCGGTAGGCGGTCGACGTCGCGCGCGTGCGCGCGGGCTGGGTCCTAACCAAGCGCTGATCTTGGCGAGATCGGCTGGCGCTAAGGTACTGGAGGCGCCTTTTAGGCGCAAGGTGTCCAAGAGATAATCGTAGCGCGCGCGGGAATAGTCCCGGCGCGCCCGGAACAATTCGCGCTGGGCGGCAACGACATCCACCGTGGTCCGGGTGCCGACCTCGAAGCCCGCTTCGCTCGCCTCCACGAGGGTTTCATTGGAAACCACCGCTTGTTTAAGCGCCTTGACGCGGCTGATCCCGGCCACGATCCCCAGGTAGGCGTCACGGGCCTGGCGTTGCACGGCGCGTTTTTGCCGCTCGACTTCTTCCAGCGCCTGAGTATAGCGGTGTTCGGCTTCATGGGTGCGCGAGACGACGATTCCCCCTTCGAAGATCGGTACATTCAGCTCGACCCCGATAGCGCTCGAGTCGGTATCGACATCCCCGATGCGACCGCTGCCGGCGTCCACTGGGGCTTGCTGCGCGAAGCGCCCAGTCGCCGCCGTCCCGAGGGAACCGACGATGTCTAAGGTGGGCAGGTGGCCTGCCTGCTGGCGGCGGATCTCTTGGTGGGCAGTCTGAGAGGCGAAACTCGCTGCGCTGATGCGCAGATTTTGCGCCAGTGCCTTCGCGGTCCATTGCTCGATGTCGGCGGGATCGGGAAGGATCAGCGGGATCTCTTTGGTTAAGACATCGAGTCTCTTGTGGTAGGCGCCGGTAATTTCCCGCAAGGCGTCGTGGGCGTTGTCGAGCTGATTTTGTGCCCGTATTTCCTCCGCCACGGCCAGATCGTATCCGGCCTGGGCTTCCTGGACATCGGTGATCGCGATGATCCCGACCTCGAAACGGAGGTTTGTCTGGTCCAATTGCCGTTGGAGGGCATTCTTTGCCGCACGGCTGAACACGAGCTCGTCTTCGGCGGCAAGCACATCAAAATAGCGCTCGCCTACCCGAACCCCAAGCTCCTGGCGGGCCGCATCGACCTCGGCCGCAGCTTGCTGAATGCGGGTGCCGGCTTGACGCAATTGCACCCAGCGATCATACCGAAACACGGGTTGGGTGAGCCTCAGCGTATAGTCTTCGTCGGTGAAATGGTCAAGGAAAACAATAGAGCCCGACTCGGAGGTGCTTGCTTCGGAATGCCTTGTCAGGTTGGTCGTGAAACGGAGCGAGGGCAGCAACTGGGCGCGCGCTTGCGGGTATTGCTCCAGCGTGGCTTGGCGGGAGGCTATAATTCCCAGCAATTCGGGGTCCTTGGTCTCGGCGAGCTGGTACACATCGACGAGATTGTCGGCCGACACCAGCGGGCTCATGATGACAGAAAAACCAGCCAGCACGAACGTAAGCCATTTGATACTCACGGCCTTATTATTTCTTTCTAATGCAAATTGTCAAGGTCGCCGGCCGGCGGTGCTTGCTTGCGCTGTGCATGTCGGTCTCGAAATTTTTTTCAAAGGGTATAAGCCAATACGATTAAGGCCCTATGAATCTTTATAACCGGCATGCTGCATTTCGTTCAGAGTAATTGCCTGGAAGCCCTCGCAACGGAGCTCGCGGAGGTTCTCCACACGCCGTTACCAGACGCTTTGATGCCCGATACGGTTGTGGTTCAGCATCCCGCTATTGCGCAGTGGTTGACGTTGCGGCTCGCATCGACACTCGGGATTTCCGCCAACTTTCGTTTCCCGCTCCCCGCGCAGTTTATCTGGAATATCTTTCGCGCTGTGTTGCCGGGCGTCCCGGATGCGCCTCATCCGTTCGCGGGCGAGGTGCTCACCTGGCGTGTTCTCGAGCTCCTGCAAGCCCTCGAGCCAGCCGACCATTGGGCGGAGCTCCGCCGATATCTCGATCACCAGGGCGAGCGTCAGGCCTATGAGCTTGCCGCGCGCATCGCGCTCACCTTCGAGCGCTATCTGGTGTACCGGCCGCAGTGGATCCGGGCCTGGGAGGGGGGCGAAGACCGGCACTGGCAAGCGCGACTCTGGCGCCGCCTGGCGCCCGCGGGCGCCAGACATTGGCTGCATATTCGGGATGAATTCATGGCCCTGCCTTTGAGGCAGCCGCTGGACCCTTCGGTCTTGGCTCCACGCGTATGCTTGTTCGCGTTGCGGACGCTCTCCCCGGCGTATTTCGAGGTCATGGCGCGGCTCGCGGCCACCATCGACGTCTATTTTTTTTACCTCAATCCGTGCCGGCAATATTTTGGGGATGTCGTATCCTCCCTGAAAAGCGGCGCCGGCGAGGTTGACGCCGGCAATCCCTTGATCGCATCCTTGGCGCGCCAAGGGCGGGATGTGATCGATACGCTGCTCGCCTACGACCCGATCGATCATGAGGTGTTCGTGGAACCGCGCCCGGCGACGACCCTGGGCCTGATCCAGGCGGATCTCCTCGATCTCATCGACCGCGGTGCACCGGGCGCGGCCGCGGCCGTCCCGCTCCCCGACCTCGATTCGCTCCAGATCCATGCCTGTCCCGGACCGCAGCGCGAGGTCGAGGTGCTCCACGATCAGTTACTCCATCTATTTACAGCCTTGCCGGGCCTGCGGCCCTCCGAGGTGCGGATCATGACTCCCGACATCGAGCGCTATGCGCCCCATATCGAGGCGATTCTCGACACGACCGGAACGCGCATCCCCTATGGCATCGCCGGTCGCGCTCACCTCGCCGGTAGCCCGCTCGTCGAAGCGTTTCTGCGCTTGCTCGAGGTCGCTCGCGGCCGTTGTACGGCGGCTGATATTCTCGATCTCCTCGATGCGCCGCCCATCTTGGCCCGGCGGGATTTCACGGAACCCGACATCACTGTAATCCGCCGCTGGGTCCGAGAGGCGGGGATCCGTTGGGGGGTCGATGGAGGACATCTTCACGGATTGGGCCTTCCCGCTTTTCCCGACAATACCTGGAAGGCGGGCATGGATCGGCTCCTCATCGGTTACGCGCTCCCACCCGAGGACGGCGATCGGATCTTCGAGGGGATGCTCCCGAGCGCCGATACCGAGGGTGACGGCGCCCAGCTTCTCGGCCGCTTCGTGAGCTTTTGCGAGGATCTCTGGCGCACTCGGCCGCTGCTCGAAGGCCGGCGCCCGGTGGCTGCATGGGCGGCGATCCTCCGTGAGTTAGCGGAGCAGTTCATTGAGCCCGGGGAAGCCCACGCGCAGGATCTGGCCGCTTTACGACGTGCGCTCGCCGCAATGGAACGCAGTGCCGCCGGCGCCGGATTTTCTCAGCCCACCGCCTTGGATGTGATCGTGGCGGATCTCAGCCGGCGGCTCGATGCTAGGTTCTCGCCGGCTCTGAAACCGGGCGCCCTTAGCGTGTGCCCGCTCGCCCCGTGGCATTGCGTGCCAGTGCGGGTGCTGTGCCTGATCGGGCTCGACGGCGAGCGCTATCCTCGGCCCGAGGCTCGATCGAGCTTCGATCTCATGGCGCACGATGTCCGCCCGGCCGATCCCAATCAACGCGATGCCGATCGCCACCTCTTTCTCGAGACCATGCAGTCGGCGGGCGAGGTGCTCTACATCAGTTTCTGCGGGACGGATCTCCGCGATCAAACAGAACGCTTGCCCTCGGTGCTCGTGAGTGAGCTTCTCGACTACGCCGAGCGCGCGTTCAGCGCGCCCCCTGGAAAATCGGCTCGCGAGCTGCTGGTGATCAAGCATCCCCTACAGGCCTTCAGCCGGCGTTATTTCGACAGAGAAAGCCGGCTGTTCAGCTACTCGCGGAGCTTGTGCGAGGCGATCGCACGGCAACCCGACACCGCCGTACGCGATTTCTTCATCCACCAGCGGTTGCCGGAGCCGGGCGCGGAACGGCGCTCGGTCTCTGTCGATCAATTGCTCCGCTTCCTCGGTCATCCGATCCGTTTCTTACTGCAAGAACGCTTGGGAATGTTTTTGCCCGAGGAGGAGGATGGGATCGAGGACAGCGAACCCTTCGCGTTAGACCGTTCCGCGGGCGCGATGCTAAAGGCGCGGCTGTTGCGCGAACGGATCCTCGGGAATGCACCGGAGACTAGCGCCGAGCTGGTCAGAGCCCGTGCGGCTCTACCCCACGGCCGCGTCGGCGAGCTTGCGTTCGACCAACAGCGGCAAGCGGTCGAGGTTTTTTATCAACGCCTGCACATAGTCGATCTGGGCAGGGAGCGGCAAACCCGCGCCTTCGACCTGCCATTCGATACGCTGCGTTTGTCCGGTCAGCTCACGGAACTGGATGAGGGAGGCCTGATGCTTTATCGGCTGCGGCCGGTCTCGGTCTGGGATCGCCTAAGCCTCTGGGTCCAGCACCTCGCGCTCAATAGCCTGCAACCCGCGGGTATTGCCTGCAGGAGCCAGTGGCTGGGGGAGGATCGAAGCTTGTCGATCGAGCCGATCGCTCATGCTTCTGATCTCCTGCGGGACTTGTTGAGCCTCTATTGGGAGGGCTTGCACCGCCCGCTCCATCTGTTCCCGAGAAGCTCCCGCGCGTATGCCGCCGCCGCGCGGCGGAGCCGTTCGGATCCGCTGCGGGCCGCGCGCAACACCTGGATCGGCAATGAGCATATCCGAGGTGAACGCGACGATCCCTATAACAGCCTGTGTTTTCGCGGCGGCGATCCTCTCGACGAAGAATTTAGCGAACTAGCGTTGCGGGTGTTCTCACCGATCATCGAGTATGTGCTGGAGGAATCCGCGTGAGCGATTCCGGCATTCTCAAGCTCATGGAGCTGCCGCTCACCGCGACCCACGCCATCGAAGCGAGCGCCGGCACGGGCAAGACGCACACCATCGTCAGCCTGTATCTGCGTCTGCTCCTCGAAGCCGGCCGAGGGGTAGATGAAATTCTTGTCCTCACCTATACCAAGGCGGCCACGGCCGAGCTCAGGCGCCGCATCCGCGAGCGTTTGCTGAGTAGCCGCGCGATGTTGCAACAGGGCCGAGGTGCCGACCCGGTCGTCGCGGCGTGTCTAGCGCAAGGAATGGATGCCAAGAGCGCCGTGCGGATCGTGACGGGCGCGCTGCGCGGATCCGACGACTCTGCGATTTATACCATTCACGGTTTCTGTCAGCGGGTCCTGAGCGACTATGCCTTCGAGGGCTGTCACTCCTTCGAGAGCGAGATCTGGCCTGAGACCCGCGAGCTCCTGCGCGAGGTGGTGCAGGATTTTTGGCGGCGGGAGTTCTACGCCGCGCCGCGCGGCTGGTTGGCCTATGCGTTGGGTCGAAGCCCCGATCCCGAGGTGCTCACCCGTTGGGTGGAGCGCTATGTCGGTAGACCGTACATAAAGCTGGCCGGCCAAGCGCGGCAGAACGACTGCGCCGAGCAGCAGGCAGGCTACCAAGCGCGCTGGCGTGAGGCCCAGCGGCTCTGGTCCACGGCACGATCCGAGATCGGGAACCTCATGAACGATTCCGAGGCTCTCGACCGCAACCAATACCGCAATTCCTCGGTCGCGGTCTGGCTCGCTCAAAGCGAGCGGTTCTTTCGCTTCGACCCGGTGGCTCTAGCGCTGCCGAATGGGATCCGGCGCTTCTCTGCCGCGGCGATGAATGCGGCGATAAAGACAGGCCACAGCGCGCCTGCGCATCCTTTTTTTGCTGCCTGTGATGACTTAGTCGCGCAACACGCGTGCCTCGAACAGTGCTACCGGCTGCGGTTCCAGGCGCTGCTGCGGGATTTGCTAGGCTATGTCGAGCGCGAGCTCGAGCCGCGTAAACGCCGGCTTGGGGTTCACTCCTACGATGATCTGCTCACCGGGCTCGCGCAAGCGCTCGCGGGCCCGAACGGACCCGCCTTGGCGGAGGCTGTCAGAGGCCGCTACAGCGCGGCGCTGATCGATGAGTTTCAGGACACCGATCCCTTACAGTTTCAAATCTTCGACAAAATCTATGGGGACTCGGATCTGCCGGTCTATTACGTCGGCGATCCGAAGCAGGCCATCTATGGTTTCCGCGGCGCCGACGTGTTCGCCTATTTCCAGGCGCGCGCCCGGGCGCGCTCGCGGCAGACGCTCGGGACCAACTGGCGTTCCGATGCACTGCTCGTGCAGGCCGTCAACGCGCTCTTTTCTCGCAACCCATCGCCGTTTTTCAATGCCGAGATCGTCTTCCATCCGGTCGCATGCGCGGCCAAAAAAGGATCCGCCCCGTGCCTCGGCGATGGCGGCCAGGCGCCGCTGGTAGTGTGGTTTATCGAGAGGGATGAAACTGAGAACGCGATCTCGAAGGAGCGCGCCCGACGGGTGGCGGCGCGAGCGGTGGCGGCCGAAATCGAGACGCTCCTCGATCCTGCGGCGGGCCCGCGCCTTTGCGATCGGCGCCTGCAAGGAAGCGACATCGCGGTGCTGGTACATACACATGCCGAGGGCGATCTGGTGCGCGGCTGCTTGAGTTCCCGCGGTATCGCGAGCGTGGAGCAGGGGGCGGGCGATGTGTTCCAATCGGAGGAGGCCGCCGATCTCGAATGGGTGCTGAGGGCGGTTCTCGAACCCCATGTGCTGTCCTACTTGAAGGCGGCTTTGGCCACGGAGTTACTGGCCAAGACGAGTGTCGAGGTGTGGGATATCGATCACGACGAGGGCATCTGGGAAGATCATCTCAAACGCTTTCAGGGGTATCACCGCCAATGGCGGGATCGCGGTTTCATGCTTGCGTTTCGCGGCCTCATCGAAGGAGAAGCGGTGAGCGAGCGTTTGCTCTCGCTCCCGGACGGCGCGCGCAGGCTCACTAACCTCTTGCATCTCGCGGAACTGCTCCAGGCGCGTGCGGCACGCTATCGGCCCGGAATGGAGGGTCTCCTGCGGTGGTATGCCACCCGCCGCCGCTCGGGCGCCCCGGGAGCGGAGGAAGAGTTGTTGCGGCTGGAAAGCGATGAACCGCTGGTGAAGATCGTCACCGTGCATAAGAGCAAGGGCCTCGAATACCCGATCGTCTTCTGCCCGTTTATGTGGGATCCCCGCCGGCGGCCTGATGAGGCGAACGGGATCCTGTATCACGATCCGGATGAGCGCTTCCAGCCGGTGCTCGACCTGGGATCGGAGAACTACGCCGCGGCGTCCGAATTCGCCGCGCGCGAGCGCTATGCCGAGAGCCTGCGGATGCTTTATGTCGCGGTCACGCGCGCCAAGCACCGCTGTTATTTACTTTGGGGAGCCGTCAAGGACGCGGCTTACTCGCCACTTGCCTGGCTGCTACACCCGCCAAATACCGGCGCACCCGAGGCCGATTGGCATCGGCACCTCGAGAGTTTGAGCGACGCCGCGATCAAAGGCGAGATCGAAGCGCTGGCATCGGCTTCGGAGGGTACGATCCTCCTCGGGTCGCCGCCGATCTCTGGGCGGCGCGCCTCGGCCGAGGCATCGCCAAATCCTCGATTCGCGGCGCGTGTATTCTCGGGAACCATTCCCGAAGCCTGGGCTATCACAAGCTTTTCGGCGCTGATGCGCGGCATGCCGGCCGAGGCGCGCGATTTCGATGCGGATACGGAGCCGGACCCCAAGCCGGGCCCGGCGGACGTGCCGCGCACGATCTTTCATTTCCCGCGCGGTGTAACAGCGGGCCGCTGCCTGCATGCGGTCTTGGAGCATTTGGATTTTATCGCTTACCGGCCCGAGGATCTCACGGCCTTGGTCCGGCAAAGCCTCAAAGAACACGGCATCGCCCCCGAATGGAGCGAGGTGTTGACCGGCCATCTCGCACAGGCGCTGCGTACGCCGCTCGACGCCGAAGGGCGCCTGCGCCTCGACCGCATCGCGCCGAGACAGCGAATCAATGAGCTTGAGTTTCATTACCCCATCGCGGAGCTCAGGCCCGAGGTGCTCATGGATTTAATTGAACCATGGGATCCCGAGGCATGCCAGTCGCCGGCCGGATGGGGAGGGGAGGGGGCTTGCGGTTATATGAAAGGTTTCATCGATCTGGTTTTTGAAACCGAGGGACGCTATTACCTAGTGGACTATAAGAGCAATTGGTTGGGGATGAACCTCGAAGATTACCATGCGACCCGGCTGCCGGCGGTCATCTCACATGCGGGCTACTCTCTTCAGTACCTCCTCTACACGGTCGCGGTGCATCGCTACTTGCGGCATCGCCTCTCAAGTTATAACTACGACCGGGATTTCGGCGGCGTCTATTACCTCTTCCTCCGCGGCATGAATGCGCGCCGCGGCCCCGGCTACGGGATATTCTACCGGCGGCCGGAGCGCGCCTTGGTCGAGGCGCTGGATCGGTACTTCCTCACCGGCGCGGTGGCCGCGAGCGAGTCGGTCATAAGTTGTCCGTAACCGCCGCGGAAGCGGAGGCCGGGGATTGTGTTCGCCGCCGCCAAGCGCAAAGCCGTTTCATGAGGGTTAGCTCGTCGTCCCTCCAGCCCGTCTCACGCGCCAGCCACAAGCCTCCAAGAAATGCTCCATCGGGCCGGCATAGCGGACACCAGAGCACATAGGGTAACGAGAAACCCCGCCACTCCTTCGCGAGTACCTGGGGACACTTCGAGCTATCGAGCCGCTGTAGAGCATCGGGCGGATCTTTTTCGCGCATCGCATCCAGGGCCAGCTCCATCCATCGGATCAGCGGAACATTACGATCGACGACCGCAAGTCCGGTTCTGCGAGGGCGGTGGGGACGTATCGGAAATCCGAGATTCCCGCCGCTACTCACCCCTTTTGTTCCGCCCGATTTACGTCGTGGGTCCGGTGGCGGGGGAACTCACCGGGCTGAAGAGGACTGCGCGATCGGGGACAGGCGGTCGGGTAAAAACCGTACCGCAAATTCTTCGGCGGGCAGCGGTTCGCTGAAGAAGAATCCTTGGAATTCGTCGCACATCTCTTGATTAAGAAAGTCGAACTGTTCTGCCGTTTCGACACCTTCAGCGATGACACTCAGATTCAGGCCGTGGGCCAGCGCGATAATGGCTTTCACCGTGGCGACAGCACTTGCGCTCTGAGGCAGGCGCCGCACGAAGGATTGATCGATCTTGAGGGCATGCAGCGGGAGTTGGTGCAGGTAGCTCAGCGACGAGTAGCCGGTCCCAAAATCGTCGAGGGACAAGTGCACCCCCAGCGCTTGAAGGCGATGCAAAGTTGCCACCGCCTTCTTCGGGTCACCCATCGCCACGCTTTCGGTTACTTCAAGCTCCAAGCAGTGCGGGGCCAGTCCGGTAACCACCAGGGCTCGATCGACCTGATTGACGAGGTCGGCGTGGCAGAAATGGCGCGCCGAGACATTTACCGCAACCCGCAAGGGCTCCGGCCGCTGATTCTGCCACCGCTGGCACTGGGCAGAGGCGGTACGGATCACCCACTCTCCGATCGGAACGATGAGCCCGGTCTCCTCCGCGAGGGGGATAAACTCCTCAGGCGAAATCATGCCCAACTCTGGATGCTGCCAGCGTAGCAACGCTTCGGCACCGACGAGTACACCACTATGTCTCGAGAATTGCGGTTGGTAATGCAACCGAAACTCTTTGCGTTCCAAGGCGCGGCGGAGCTTGGTTTCGAGCGTGAGGCGCTGCAAGGTCTTCTCGTTGAAATGCCGGAAGTAAAACTGATAGTTGTTCCGTCCCTGCGCCTTGGCGTGATACATGGCCGAATCGGCATTGCGCATTAGCTCATCGACCCTGGCGCCATCGCGCGGAGAGATGGCTATGCCTACGCTGACCGTCACCAAGACTTCCTGCGTTGCGATAGTAAATGGGATAGCCACGGCGGCGAGGATCTCTTGGGCGAGAGTGGTTACCGGAAGGAATACGCCTTCGCCTGCAGGGAGATCGGCCAGGACTACGGTAAACTCATCGCCTCCGAGCCGCACGACGGTATCCGAACCCCGGACGCAGGCACTCAGCGATTCGGCCACTTGCACCAGCAATTGATCACCTACCGCATGGCCCAGTGAGTCATTGACCTGCTTGAACCGGTCGACATCGACAAAGAAAACCGCTACGTGTGTGCCTTCCCGCTCTGCGCACACCAGCGCTTGCTGCAAACGGTCTCGCAACAATACGCGATTGGGCAAATCGGTCAGCGCGTCGTAATGGGCCTGATGGTAGAGCTTCTCCTGCCACGCCGCATTGGATAAGGCCACTGCCGCGCGGTCAGCTAGCTCCCGGGCGCGCATCCACTCATCCTCGTCAAGTACCGAAACTTCGGCATGACCTAGACCAATGACGGCTGCAAGCCGGTCCTGTACACGAATTGGCAATACCAGAAAATGTTTCAGTCCCTGGGCTGCAAGGGGCGCGAGATAACTGGGTAAGCCATTGTTGATGTCGGAAACGTAGATGGCAGTCTCTTTTTCAAGCGCCTCGAGCTCGCTCGCGGCCATCTCAACCAACACGGTATGGGTCGAGCAGCGCTGCCCCCATACGTGGACGCGAGTCTGGTCCAATTGCCGGATCCCCAGCACCCCGATGCATACAGCCTCACACGAGACGACTTCGTGTATGCGCCGCAGGAGGGTCTCTATCACGTAATTGGCATCAAGGGTCGACAAAATACTCCGATCGATCTCGGCCATGGCTGAGAGTGTGCCGAACTGTTTACCGAGGCGGATGGCCATGGCGTTAAAGGCCTCGGCGAGGTCCTCAAACTCATCGCCGCTACGGACAGTGACCAAGCTGTTGGCGAAGTCTTTGTTCGCCACTCTGCCGGCGGCCTCGCGCAGTCTTTCCAGCGGGACTAGATATCGCCGGATCTGAGTGACGCTGAGAAAGCTCACGATCAACAGCGACAGACCAATGATCGGTGGGAAGAGCGCTTTGAATTCGTCCGCCTGCGCTACCACACCGGCGCGGGGCTCGCTCAGGATAACCGTCCATGGCGGTGTATAGAAGGTCGGCCTAAGAAAGGCCTTCCAGTAGCCCGCGCGAAAGGTCTCTTCCGAGCTTTGCCAGTCGAACCAGCCAGAATTTCCGTCCGCCAATGCACGTGGGGCCTGCTCGCGCAGTCGAGCGCCTGTCTCGACCGGACA
The DNA here is from genome assembly GCA_050740435.1 of Gammaproteobacteria bacterium. Taxonomy (GTDB): domain Bacteria; phylum Pseudomonadota; class Gammaproteobacteria; order JACCXJ01; family JACCXJ01; genus USCg-Taylor. The sequence goes on along the minus strand of JBOIDL010000049.1, from coordinate 8,787 downwards.
AGCGAAAAACCGACCGAATGCGTCGAGAAGACAGAATACGCGATCGTCCATTCCCTCGAAGCGGAAGAGATACTCCTGCCGGATCTCGCCAACTATCAGGCCCATCTCCGGTACGTCGGGTTCCAGCTGGCGAGTGAACAAGATGTGCGGAGCGTCTACGCCATCGATCATGGTGGTCATGAGGGTGCGGCCGCTCTGGAGATGTTGTCGCTCCCCCGCGGTAAACGCGGCAACCTTCTCACCTGCGGTCGGTGTCGAGGAAGATTTCGCTGGCGATTGTGCATACCGCAGGTCACGAAAGCTGGCGACCAACATCTCGCGGTAGCGATCGAGATCGGGGTTGCCGCGTAACGCGAGATCTCGCTTGAGTTGCTCAGCGACAGAGCGTAGTTGGTTGTCAAGAAAGGCCAGGCGTTCCAAGATGGCCATCCCCAAGAGCTTGCTCTCGGTATGGAGCTGCCGCGAAATCTGTTCGTTGATCTGCGTATTGACCTGGCGGAAGGAGATGAGTGCCAGGGTAACGGTAGGAGCCAGCGCCGAAATGACAAAGAGCGTGAAGACGCGGCGCGCCACCTTGCTGCGCAGGAACGTCGCGTTCACTTTAGTGCAGTATTAGTATTTTGAGGCAAGATCGATGAACGAGCCGTCGCTGGCTCGGATCACGTCGTCGTGACTGGCCTTGGCCGTCAAGGGACTCACGCTCTTGCCATCCTTGCCCATGCTGTAGAGGTCGTAGTCGGTATTGAGGGGATGGAGGTTCTTGTCTTTGCGCACCCCCTTGGGGGTCTTCTTCTCGGCGTCGGCGAGGTTGAGGTATTGGTAGGGATTGCCCCAAGGGTCGTTGAAGTTGACGATGCCTGCGTCGGCGAGCGTATCGGGATAGCGGAAAGTTTCGGTGAAATACCTTTGTATCGATTGCTGGGTCGCGGCTATATCGCCGATGGCCTGGGAGATCTTCGCCCTATCGACATACTGCGTATAGGCGGGAACGGCAACACTCATGGCGACACTGACGACGGCCAGGGCTATCAGAATCTCGAGAAGCGTGAACGCGCGCCCGGGCAGGGGCCTAGGCATGCTGCACCTTGCGCCAATAGATCGGTTGTTCATTCATTTCCCCTTGGATTTCGCATTGTTAACCGATCTCGAGTCAAGCCGGCCCCCCTTCTTAGCGTGCCGATGCGACGTTGCTTACTTGCCTCCGGTTGCATGAGGTAGTATCGGCTGTCCTCGGCTTCACTATAAACGCAACCGGCGACAGCAACTGCTGCGCGATCGGCGGCGTTGGGCGCAGCCGTGCGCGCCGCGATGGAGGAAAACCTCCATGACGCGGTGACCTACGCGTTCGAGTTCGTCCAGGCCCGCGGTGCTCAGGGATCTGATTGAACCCTGGGATCTCGAGGCATGCCAGGTGCTGGCCGGATGGGGGGAGGGGGCTTGCGGCTATATGAAAGGTTTCGTCGATCTGGTTTTTGAAACCGACAGACGCTATTACATAGTGGCTCGGGAACCGCTGCCCTACCCCCGCTTGAAGCGCGCCGCCTCGTCGGACCCGCCCGTGGCGTTGCCGGCGCTGTACGAATGCGCGCCCACGCCGGCGAGCTTGCCGGCATCGACGACCAGGTACTCGTTGCGGATTGGCCGGCCTTCGAACCAGCACTCCAGGATCTCACGCGTACCGGCCGCGTAGCGCGCCTGCGCCGAGAGGCTGGTGCCCGAGATGTGCGGCGTCATGCCGTGGTGGGGCATGGTGCGCCACGGGTGGTCCTGGGGCGGCGGCTGCGGAAACCACACATCGCCGGCGTAACCGGCCAGCCGGCCGCTCTCGAGCGCGCGGGCGATCGCCTCGCGATCGCAGATCTTGCCGCGGGCGGTGTTGACGATGTAGGCGCCGCGCTTCATCTTGCCGATCAGCGCCTCGTTGAAGAGATGCTCGGTCTCCGGGTGCAGCGGACAGTTGATGGTGACCACATCGCAGACCCGCACCAGCGATTCGGCGTTCGCATGGAAGGTGAGGCCCAATTCCCGCTCGATGTCCGGGGAGAGCCGATGCCGGTCGGTGTAATGGAGCTTGACATCGAAGGGTTTGAGCCTGCGGAGCACGGCAAGCCCGATGCGCCCGGCGGCCACGGTCCCGACCGTCATGCCTTCGACATCATACGAACGCGCGACGCAGTCGGCGATGTTCCAGCCCTTGCCGATCACCCACTGATAAGACGGGATGTAGTTGCGCACCAGCGAGAGGATCATCATCACCACATGCTCGGCGACGCTGATGCTGTTGCAATAGGTGACCTCGGCCACCGTGATCCCGCGGTCGATCGCCGCCTGCAGATCGGTATGGTCCGAACCGATGCCGGCGGTGACGATGAGTTTGAGCTTTGGTGACTTGGCGATGCGCGCCGCGGTCATGTAGGCCGGCCAGAAGGGCTGCGAGATGACGATGTCCGCATCGGGCAACTCTCGCTCCAGGACCGAGTCGGGACCGTCCTTGTCCGAGGTGACGACGAGTTTGTGACCGTTCCCTTCCAGGAACTTGCGCAGGCCCAGCGCACCCGAGACGCTGCCCAGCAACTCACCGGGCCGGAAATCGATACGCTTCGGAGAGGGCACGCTCTGCCCGTCGGGGTAGCGTTCGAGCTTGGGGACATCATCGCGGGCGTAGGATTTCGGGTAGCCGGTAACGGGATCGTCGTAGAGCACGCAAACAACTTTGGCCATGGTAGGACCTCCTGGGGTTCTTGGGATCGTTGTAGACGCGAGGGCCTGGGCCCGTCGTGCGAGATCCTCAGGCACAAGAGGCCGGTCAGTCCAATCGTTTGTTTGGATGGGTCAATTTGCGGGGCTTATCAGCGTGTCGAAGCGGCTCTGGAGATCGAGGCCCGCGAACACCTCCCAGGCCGAGGCGATGAGCGGGGGCGGTGGCTCTTGGCCGAGCGCGATAAGCCCGATGGGCCGCGACAGCTCCGGGGACAGAGGGATGGCGGTGACCTCCTCCCGCATGTCGAGCAGGAACAGGATGCTATGGGGCACGATGGTGTGCAGCCCGGCGCAGCGGACGTGGGAATAGAGCGCAAAGGCGGAGTCGGTCTCGACCGCAACATTCGGTGCGGTCCCCGCCTGCCGGAAGGCCGCGTCGATGATGCGGCGGTTCTGCATATTGGGGGTGAGCAGGCAAAGGGGCAACTCGGCGGCCTCGGACCAAGTCATCGCCGCCCGTCCGCGAAGCGCCCCACGGTTCGGTGCCAGTAACAGGTAGCGCTCCCGGTACAAGGCGAGGACACGGAAACCACCCAGCCGTTGGTCTTCGAGATAGGTGACACCGAGGTCCAACTCGAAAACGTCGAGCCTGCGGATGATTTCTTCGGCGGACAGCGAGAAGACCGCCTGGTGGATACCGGGATAAGCCGCCCGGCTATGTGAGGTGAGCAATGGGACGACCGGCATCGTGGTGGGGATGGCGCCGATGCGCAAGGTTCCGCTGATCTCACCGCGCGAGCGCGCCGCTTCCTGCCGGAGCCCCTCCCAGTCGGCCAGGACGCGCTGTGCCCAGCCGAGGAGCCGCTCGCCTTCCGGGGTGAGACCCTGGAAGCGTTGATCACGGCGAACGATGGCGATGCCTAGCTCGTCCTCGAGGTGCTGAATGGCCGCCGACAAGGCCGGCTGGGAGACGTGGCACAGCTCCGCCGCGCGCGCGAAGTGGCGCGTCCTGGCGAGCGCTACAAGATACTGCAGTTGGCGGACGAACATGGCTCTATGCGATGCCCTCTGGTTTTCGGGTTGAGTCCCTGGGGTTCCTCGATTTCTACACCTGACAACCGTCGCCGGCAAGATTCAGTCATGTGCCGAGTGATATTTTGAAAAGAAAAGGGGCCGAAAGAAAGGGGAGCCGGGCATCGACCTTTCCGCCGAAACCCAATAATCCGGCGGACGGCCGACGTTGTTCTGCCCGGCGTGGGTCACTTGTCGGATGGCGCAGATCCCAGGGAGGCCGCACCCTGTCGGGACCGAGGTGGGCGTTCCGTGCCACTCGGGCTACTGACGTACCATTAACTGGAGGTGTAACATGATACTGATACGAAATGACTGGAGAAAGGAGCGTGCGGTCCCCGGCTTACGATCCTCCGGGGCAGGGCTCTTGGCTATAGTCTGCGTTCTCATTGGACTCTGCCCCGGAGGGGCGCTGGCGGCGGACGCGGGCCCGAATATCTGCGGGAAGACGACGGGGCAGCTCTTGAAGGCATGCCGGCTCGAGGCCAGCGATGACTACCGAGTCGGAGTCGCAATTTGTTTTAACCTGAGTGACGGCCAGGCCTCGGAGGCCTGCAAGATCGCCGCACGAGAGGCTCGGTCGGAAGCCTTGGCAGAGTGCAGGGATGTTCGGGAGGCCCGCGCCGAGGTTTGTGCGGATTTCGGTCCCGGCCCGTACGACCCGGTCATCGCTCCGGCGAACTTCGTCTCTAAAATCACCAATCCCTACGCGCCGTTCACGCCGGGAATGTGGTGGGAATATGAGAAGCAGACCGAAGAGGGGCTGGAGCGGATCCGCGTCGAAGTGCTCAATAAGCGGCGGAAGATCCTGGGCGTCACAGTGACCACCCTTCGAGATACTGTCACGCTGAATGGCGAGGTGATCGAAGACACCATCGACTGGTTGGCAGAGGACAGGGCCGGGAACGTCTGGTATTTCGGTGAGATCTCCAAGAACTTCGAGGACGGTCTGCTCGCGAGCCTGGATGGCTCTTGGGAGGCAGGCAAGGACGGCGCCAAGCCGGGCTTCTGGGTCAAGGCGAAACCGCGGAAGGGCGAGCTCTACCGGCAAGAATATGCTCTCAATAACGAGGCTGAGGACATGGTCGAGGTGCTGGACCTGGATGCCCAGGAAATCGTCCCCTTCGCAAACGGGCGTCCGGTCCTCAAGACCCGGGACTTCACCCCGCTCTCACCCGAAGCCGAGGAGAACAAATTCTACGTTCCGGGCATCGGGTTCGTGTCTGAGGTGGATCTGGAGACGGGCGAGACGCTCGAGTTGGTCGATTGCTCACTGTGCTGACCGTGAGTTACTGAAGTGCCGGATCGGGCGGCTGCGAGCCGCCCGGTCCGGCTCCGTTAGCATCGCAGACCCGTGCGGGCTTAGAATCGAGATCGGCCGGGGCGGAAGAGGTATCAAACAATGCAGATATTACGAAAAACGTGGACCCCGATCTGGGCCGCGGCCGGCATCGTCGCGGGTATCGCGGGCTTGATGACCCTCGAGATCATAGAAGAGCCCGGCATGACGCCGGGCCAGATCCTCATGGAGCTTGCCGAGCCCGTCCTCATCGTGCTGGCCGTGGCGGGAGTGGTGCACCTGCTCGGACGCATGCAACGGCAGCACCGGGAACAGCTCTCACTGATCCAGGATCTCGAGGTGGCGCGTGCCGAAGGGGCACAGTGGCGGGCTGATATGCGCGAGTTGCTGAAGGGCCTCGGTTCGGCCATCGACTCTCAGTTCGATCGCTGGCAGTTGACGGCCGCCGAACGGGAGATAGCGCTCCTGATGCTCAAGGGTCTCAGTCACAAGGAGATTGCGCTCGCGCGTGACACCAGCGAGCGAACGATTCGGCAGCAGGCGCAAGCGATCTATGGGAAGGCGAACCTCAGTGGACGGGCGGCGCTGTCGGCCTTCTTTCTCGAGGACCTCCTGCTGCCGCGTGAACAGAGCGGGTGATGGGCGCTGAGAGTTTGTGAAAAAACCTACTGCGCTCGGGATCTCGCCGGTGCTCGGAATCCTCATGTATTTCAACATACACTCCGGTTCCTGTGCTCCGGCGGAAAGCCAGGGCCAGGGAGCGGCCCTGTTTGGCGCGCCGAGGATGCAACACGATCTCCCTTCGCTCGCGACGGTTTTTTCACAAACTCTGAGCTGGAAAGCCGGCGTCACTAATGGCTTGGAACCGGTGCGGCATCCTTTGGCATTCGGTACGAAGACAAGGAAGGTAAAAGGTCTTTGCTTAGGAATACTCGTTAGTTCCTTCGGACTACTGATAAGCTGGACACCCTTTGGTCTGGATGTAGAGGAAAAGTACGGCCTCGCATGGCTTTTTGGGGCGCGCGGATCAAGGCCGCCGCCGGAATCCGTGCTGATAATTGCGGCCGACCGCCGCAGTAGCAAGCAGAGCGGCTGGCCGGAAAAACCAGAACAATGGCCACGCGATGTGCATGCTCGGCTTCTCCAAAAGCTTCATCAAGCCTGCGCGCGCGTAGTCGCGTTCGACTTCTTTTTCGGCAGTCCTCGTCGATCCGGCGACGACCAGTCATTCGCAAGAGCGATACGCCGAGCAGGTAATGTTGTACTCGCGGGGCACTTGGGTATCTTGGAAGACGAGCTGATACCGAGCGTATCAAAGGAAAACATCCAAACGACCTACCTTCCCATTGCGGCGCTTGCCGAAGCGGCGGCGGGCGTCGCACCGTTTCCCTTGCCGAATACGCCCGATAGTGTAAATGGCTTTTGGCTGTTTAAAAAGAGTGCCGGTGATATCCCCACCCTTCCGACACTCGCGTTTCAAATCTATGCGCTTGACGTATACGACGATTTTCTTCGGCTATTGACGAAAGTCAGCGCCGAACAAACCGCCAGACTTCCTCCAAGTAAGGAGCAAATCGTCGTATCCAAAGGCATTACGGATCTCGCCCTTCGCTTGCGTGAGCTTTTCGAGAGCAGTCCGATCATCGGAAAACAAATGTTGGCGGAGCTCAACGATGGAAGCCATCGTCCACTAACCCATTCGGTGAAACATACGATTAAGGCTTTAATTAATCTCTATCAAAGTGACGATTGGCAATATCTCAACTTTTACGGCCCAGCCCGCAGTATTAATACCATCACTTACCCGGACGCAATCGAGCTAACCCGATCCCCCATTAAGTGCGATGAAGAGAATATCTTTACCGGGAAAGTGGTATTTATCGGGATGTCTGAAACATCGCCCGTGGAACAAAAGGACAAAGATATTTTCGACACGGTATATACGGGCCCTAGCGGACTCAAGCTGGCAGGGGTTGAGATCGCGGCGACGGCTGCTGCAAACCTTATAGAAGACATGCCCGTGCGGCGACTCGCCTATCTCCCTACTTCCGCGATCATTATCGGCTGGGGGTTATTCGTTAGCGTCTTATGGCGCTCATACATGACTGTGATTGCGAGTTGGATAACCGTCGGCGCCGCGTCGATCTACTTTGGCCTGGCATTCTATGTTTTTAGGACCAACGCGATGTGGTATCCGCTGGTTATCCCACTGTTGCAAATGCTCGTTGGAAGCGCGCTCGCCGTTGCGCGTAACCGTAGGGATCTCGAAATTCGCGTCGCGGCGATCCGCCAAACACTAACGGAATGGTTGCCGGCTGACGCCATCGAGCGAATCATCACGTCTCCGGAAATCGTGCGTAAGGCTAGCGGTTTGGTTTACGCAACTTGTTTGCATTCGGATGTTGAGGGTTTTACTTCCATCTCGGAAGACATGGATCCGATCGACCTTAGTTCCGTAATGAACGAATATTTCAAGACCATCGGTCAGCCCGTAATTCGCCGCGGAGGGTTTGTATCGGATCAAACGGGCGATTCGATGTTGGCGATATGGGCTGCCGCCGAACCGGACGTTTACTTGCGCCATCAGGCGTGCGCCGGGGCACTGGATATATGCGAGGCGCTTAATCGATTTCATCAGACATCGGAATACCCGTCATTTGCAACCCGGATCGGGCTGCATGCAGGTCAGATCGCAGTGGGTGGAGTCCGAATCGGCACCACCCAGCATCATCGAAGTTTCGGCCTTATCGTTAACACCGCGCAACGGATCCAAAGTCTGAATAAGTTGCTGCGTACCCGGATACTTGCATCGCGGGACGTAATCGAGGGTTTATCGGATTTTATGATCCGACCGGTCGGTATCTTCGGGTTTGCAGGTATAACCCTACCACTGGATATATATGAGATTCTTAGGCGTAGGCCGGCAGCGGGCTCTACGCCTGCTACGGGCGATCTGGCATGGCTCTGCGCCGCGTTTGCCGATGCGCTTGACGCGTATAAAGATGGGGAGTGGCAAGCAAGCAGTGATCAATTGCTCAAGATCCTAGAATATTATCAGGAAGATGGCCCGACCCGGTTTTATATCAGGCAGTGCGAATACTACAAACACCATCCTCCGCCGGGATTCTGGAGTCCTGTCATTCACAAATGACCGGGCGTATATGCACTCTCGCTCGGGCACCGTGGGTCGAGACCGCCCTGCATTTGGGCAGTTTTTCACGGTCAGCTATACTTAGGCTGAGAGGTTGTGAACAAATCTAACCACACATACGTGAAATTTTGGGTTACCTCTCCAAGGTCTCTGTCCTTCAGCATAGGGTATTGGTCTTGTGCAAGCCGCGCATGGTTTACAAAATAGACCGGGCGCATGGTTTACAAATTTCTCCCTATCCATGCCATTGGCCGGGAGGGTTGAGTTTCTGGTTTCGCTCATCGAGTACGCCCAGCAGATGAAAGCTATAGCGTACTTCCCACAGGAACTCGTCAATCTGGTGCATGCCGATCGGTTCCTTGGCCAGAATGTCTGAGACATAGATCAGATGGCCCTTCCACTTGATCTCACCATTATGTCGCACCCTTCGGACCGTTACCCTTCCAGTTGCATAAATTCTGGGGTAAGCGGCGGGAAATGGCGTCGGACATAGGGTTTAGTGAGTGTTTTGCTTTTCGCTGGATCTCACCGCTGGTGAAGTCCAGCCCTTCGGGACTCTATCTGA
>JBOIDL010000048.1:0-21204 GCA_050740435.1 Gammaproteobacteria bacterium | reverse complement strand
CGGTGGAATACTCAATACCATGTGCACATGGTCCAGCATCGCATGGCCTTCCACCAACTCAATCTCCTTCTGCCGACATAATTGCTGGAAGATCTTCCCAATGCGCTTGCGCACATGCTCAAACAACGACTTGCGCCGATACTTCGGCACGATCACTACATGATACTTACATTCCCATTTCACATGGGCTAAGCTTTGCCAGTCTCGCATGACGATTCCTCCATACCCCTCGGGGCTTACCTCGGGAGGAATCGTCACTTTTCTACCGCACGAACGGCATAGCCTTTTCAAGTCTCACCGGCAGAGCCGGTGGTTTACTGAACAACCATTTCTAGAAACGATCTACTAGTATTCATCGGGTGTTCCTTTCTCGGACCCTAACGACCGCGTTCACCGGCGCGGCGTTTTTTGCCGCGTCCGTCTCGAGCGCGGTGTTAGGCCTGCTGACACCTGTGCAAGACCAAGAAGGGACCGCAGAGCGGTATTGACGGCGGTGGAATCGGGAAAGGCTTCTAATACGTCGGGGTCAAGGACTACAACATTCGAGCCCTCCTTCAAAAGGCGCTTGTAGTATTTACCGCGTTCACCTTTGGAAAAATCTAAATCGTACTCAGCGCGCAGATCGTCATCGAGTTCGTGGCTCTTGCGTTTCATATTTTCGTCTTTCGCGAGGTGTGGCCGTCCGCGCACTGATTATCCGGATCCCGTCGGCGCGATCTGTGTGCGCGATGACGAGCAGGTGATCGTGTGCGGAACAGCCAAAAGTAATGAATCGAAGTTCTTCAATTGAATGGTCTGGATCTTCCAGGGTGACAGCAAGCGGATCATAGAAAGCAGTAATGGCTTCCTCGAAGGACACACCGTGCTTTCGGACGTTTCGCTCGGCCTTTTTGCGTTCCCATTCAAAACGCATGGAACCATTATAGTCTGTGCTGAACCTGCAGGCCCAACGAGGTATAGATCAAGTTCACCGGGCGCGCCGCTTTTTGCCGCGTCCGGAGCGCCTTGTTGGGCACTTTGCCTGTGAAAAAAAACAGCGACCGGCACATGGCGAGCCACTGCTACGGACTTACGAAGTGCCTTAATACGTTCAATCTCGTGCATGGTTTGAGCCGTGAAATACGACTCACCGCAATGGGGACATGACCACATCGGGATGCTCTCTATCACAAGAAGTTTAGGACCATGACCAAAACTCCGGGTGACCTCACGAAGCTGAACCCTAGCTTGGCCACATGAGGCACAACGTTCGCTAGGTGAGGTATACGGTAATGACGACAAGCCTTCCGGTGGGACCAATCTTGACAGTGGTTTCTGCTTCGAGGTCATCGAGTGTGAAACCGCGGATGACACACTTGACCTCGCGGGTTTGGCGGTCGCGCTGGCGCTCGATGATTGCGCCCGTGAGGATGATGTTTTCGTGAGCGAGGATCGTGAGGTTGTCATCGTCTAGTTCTTCGGCGGCATGGATAGAGACCACATAGTTCAGTGAGCGAATAAGGTCGCGCAACTGGGAAATCGTCAGCTTCGGCACTCATGAATTCTAGCAACGATCTATGTGTGCGCCCAACGAGGGTGTAGAAAAACCTGTTTCTGAAGACCCTTCCGGGCCGCGGAGTGATTTTTTTCACGGGGCGAGCGAAGCGAGGTAGGGACGTCCCCTGGCGCCGTTGGTTAGCGGCTACCTTACCCGACGATACGCAGCGCGACATACGGAACGAGGTTAAACAGAAGGATGCCGATCTTATAAATCGCCATCCCTGCGTAATGGATAGCGTCGAACTGCTCAGCCGACAAACGAAACCACCGACCGTGGAACCGATGCATCCAGTCGTGAGCGAACTTGAAGAATAGAAACCACCAAAGCAGCGCGCCATAGTTGATCGCGGCACACCACAAAAGGACATCACGTGCTATCTCGATGCTCATCGGCCATTCTCCTTAGCAGCTAAACGTTTGAGGTAACCGACCGCCAGAGCGCGAAGTGCGGAGGGAACCTGCAAGCGCAGCTTGGAGGCGGTCTGGTTGACCGAGAGGTTAGGGTGCCCTTGGTATAGCAGCTGTTGCTCCATCTCCGTACATTACCCTTCCCGCTTCGCCGGGGCCTCTGGCCAACGCCGCAGCGGAAGGCTCAGTGAAGTCAATTGGTAGCAAAACTTCGTCATCAATGCACTTGGTCAGCAAGAGGTCGAGGCGTCTAAAGGGCATCCGCCAGTCGGACGGTTCATCGAGGACGAAGAAGAACAGAGAGGAAAGAACTTCAGCAACATGAACAGCGCAAAGGAGTTCCAGTAATGCACGGAAGCCATTGCGCCCTTTATGACGATTGGTCGTTATAGGGGTACACCCAGTAGTAGAGCTTCAGCTCTTCAGGGAAGGGAAGGCTCTCGTCCAGAAAATAGTCGGTCAGCCTCTCAATCATCGTTCCGGCTCGGTGCTCGCCTACTCCGTGAGCCAGGATGTGGCCTACAACACACCGGACAAGCCGATTGGGTTTGGTCTTCGTCCTCATTTCAGAGGGCAGATGGAGCACTGACTCTAGGTACGCGCGGACGTTATTGGACAGGCTGACTAAGGTCGGGTCGTAACCCAAGCCAAGGCGCTCGCTGTTGCATTTCTTGCCTAGGGTACGATATTTCACGCCGTCTTGGGAAAACCGGGTCGACCTCTTCGGGCGCTCGACACATAACAAGTCAACGATGCTCATCATTGCAACCTGACTCAGACGAGATGCACCTTTGGGGGGAATATGATCTTCGGTAAGAGGACTATGATCGCCGCAGATGTTGCACGTTCCTACCTTCGGCCCTCTTGTGACGAGGCGCATTCGGCTGGGCATCCCTAGAAGCCCGAGGATGTGCTGAGGAACGAAGCGCATCTGTCGAGTGATATCCCGCGACTGATGCTGTCTACAAACCTAAATCTGAAAGGACCCTTTCTAACGGCACACCCTCTTTACCCTTAGATTCTTCTTTCGCTTCTCTGAGGTCTCGAAGATCTTCATAATCATGCATTACTTCTTCGAGATCTTTGAATTCTTCATAAGGAAGAACAACAAATTCCTTTCTACCATCCTTTTCTATGACTTGCAGATGAAGCTCCATAATTTCACCTCTGTCTATAGGCTTCGTTTCTATGTTTTATTCGATAGACTACTATCGTTCCTTCGTCGACCTCGAACAAAACACGGTAATCACCGACTCTCATCCTATACTCTGGTGTAAAGTTTGTGAGCCGTTTAATATCCCCAACAAGCCCCTGCCCAAGACCTTTTCTACTATTTTCCGCGCTTCCGGTGTCGCAATGCCTTTAAGATCTTTGATCGCTCTGGGCTTCAGCTCAATTTGATGCACATTCTACTCCTCAGCGAGCGTAGCATGCGCTGTGCGCACGAAATTCCAAAAGGTCGGCGGAGGGGTCGTGCGCATGGCGCACGCTACGGCGACTGCGCGGGGGTCTCCGCGATGCGCGGGCGGATCGATCGCCATAGGCCGTGGGTCGAGTAACAGCCCCATCCCCAGCGCAGCCATCCGAGCAGGGCATAGGCGAGCCACAGTGCCCACCCGAGCATCAGTAGCCGGTAGGCGCTGAGCGGTACCGACCACACGACGGCCCGCGGCAAGGCCGGATCGCTACGGTCCTGATACCAATTGAGATCATAGGCGCTCGAGCCGTTGCCGGCGACCTGCATCTCCGGATATCCCAGGAGCCCGTTCTGGATCGCATCGAAAAGGCAAGACAAGGCCAGTACGGTGAGGACGCCGAGGCCAAGCTGGAGGGCGTCGAAAGCGTAGGGTTTGATGACGGGATTCAGTTGCGCGCGCGCCCCGAGGGCGAGCAGCCAACCCACGACGATGAGCGCCCCCCAGATTGAGGCTTGGCTGAGTCCGATTCCGAGCAAGAACCAATGCCAGCCTTTGAGCGGGGTGATGCGCGTGCGCCCGAGCCCGTAGGCCACGAGCACGAGCACTGCCAGCACGCCCCATATGAGCACCGCAGGCCCGAGGCGCGGGCCCCGGCTCAAGAGCAGCCAGCGGTCGTTGCCCAGCGTGACCTTGAGATAATGATTGACGCTCGGCAGGCCGAGATCGACCTCGGGCGATAGGAACCGCGTCTCCATCCCGCGCGGCTCGCGCCACAGGAGTTGAAAACGTTGCGTCCCAGGCACCACCGGCAAGGTGACCCGGCGGCCTTGCTGGCGGATCGGTTGGGCGGTGCCGCCGATGGTGACCTGTTGCAGCCGGGCCGCCTCGGGCAGCGTGAGCGTGTGCTGACCCCCTTGGCTGCTCTCGAGGGTGAGGTCCAAGGTGGCATCGATCGCGCGTTCCCCCGCGCTCACCGTCAGCCGGCTGTTCTGTAGCGTCACGGTCGGGCCGGAGACACCCGCGGGTCTCGAAATACCGAGCGTGACCGATTCGCCCGGCCAAGGGCGCCATTCCGGCAGCCAGCGGCCGCTCGGATCCTGATGATGCACGACCGCGATGCCTTGAACCGCCAGATGCCAGATCGGGCTCACGTCCGCACGCCAGGTCTCGATCCACTGCGTGGTCTCGGACGCGGTCAGCCCGAGAGTGGGCGCATGCTCCAACACGGAGTCCCAGCGTACCGATCCCTGTTGTGCATCCAGGCTCACCAGCACTTTCTTGTCCTTCACCCGCACGCCGGGGGTGGTCACCGATTCGCTTGGGAGCAGTGGAACTTCGATTACCACCGACTCGAGCGTTGGAGAGATGCGCGTCACGGTGGTTTCCGCGCGCCAATCGAGTCCTAGCCGCAAGGTGCGCTCGACCCGTGCGAACGAGGGCAGGGGGCCAGGTTCCAAGACCTGAAGATCGTCCGTGCCCGCCGTGCGGGTGAGTTGGATCTGGGCATCGGGGACGCCGTTCTCATGCACGCCATCGACATGCCAGCCCTCGGCGCGCACCTCGACGCGGTGCGGCCTCAAGGGTAGCGGCACTTGCAGTTGCGGGCGCGGCGGTAGGGCTCCCGAGAGCAGAAGCTCATGGCGTCCGGGTTCCAGGTGCACCCAGATCTCGCCACCCTCGGTGCGCGCCAGATCCGTGGCCGGCTGGGAATCGACCAAGATCTCTTGCGGCAGCCACTGACCGGCCTGGGTGGGCAGGGGCACGGATACCGACTCCGCGGCGTGGATCTCGATGCGCAACCGCATCGCCGCGGGCGTAATTTCCGCATACAGCCGCGGGCTTTGCGCGCAGTTGGGCAGGCACTCCGGCGGGGCCAGCAGACGCTGGCGGAGTTGTTCCAGGAGCTTGGCGCTCGGGTACTCGGCGTGCGCCTCGGGCACTGGTGCGAGAAGGTAAGCAAGAACCAAGAGCACCGGGGTCTTAGCCATCGGCGTGCCGGCGCTCCGGGTGGTCGCGAACGGCACTATCATCCGTGCGCACAGCACCAGGAGCAGGATCACGCGCGCGAGGCTCAAGCCTAGGTTCATCGCGGGTGAGAGGAGCACCAGCCGCACCTCTTGTTCGTGTCCCACCGGACCGTTCCAGCGCAGGGCCACCTCGTTCCAGCGCCATTCGGGCCGGCCCGGCCCGGTCTGGACGCGAGCCTTGGGGTCTACCTCGTCCAAGATGCCCGCTTTCCCGGCGAGCCGGGCCGCTTTCGCGGGAAGCGCGATCATCCTATCCGCCTTCTGTTCGGCATGCTCTCTCGTCTGCTCTACGCTCATGGGCGCATCCGAGCTGTCCACCTGGCCGCCGGCCATCTCTTCCATGGGCTGGCTAAGGGTGGCGGGCGGGGCGGCGGCCGGTGAAACTGCCATCACCGGCTGCACAGGCCCGGGCCGCTCAAGCTGCGGATAGAGGCCGAGGCGCACTTGCTCGATCGCGAACGGGATCGCGATCAGCAGCAAGATCGCGGCGCTCACGTTTCGGTAGCCGCGTGCCAGAGCGAGGAAGCGGCCTGCGGGCAGCACCCGGATAAGGGCGTTCGCCGCGAGGAGATGCAACCAGATGAACTGGGGCGCATCGGCTTCGTGCCAGATAAGCGCGAGCCCGGCGAGCATCGCGAGTCCCCAGCGCCAATGCCACAGCCGGGCGGTCGCCAAGGCGGCGATCATGACCAAGAAGAGATCGAGCAGCGTCCAGCGTTCGACCCAACTCGCGGTCACATCGTCGTGGCCCGCGGCCGCGAACAACCGCCATCCCGGGGGAAGGTGGAGGGTCGCCTGGAGCGACTGGACGTCTTGGTTCCAACCGACCGCGGAGAAGCGGCCGACATCGCCCTCGTAGCGGCTGTCGGCATCGAGATTCAACGCGCCGCGCCGGACCTCGACGCCGGGCCGGTTCGAGTCGGGGAGGGTGGTAATGAATTGCGGGACAGCGTCGATCGCGACCCGTCCGAGGTGTAAGTGGTCCCCGGCCTCGAGCCGCCACCCGCGGGTCATCGTTCCGGTCAGGAGATCGCGGACCGTATAGCCGCTCCCCTCCATGTCGAGCCACAGATGGCGCACCAGGCCCAAGCGGTCGGGGGCCGGATCCGGATCGCCCCGCCGCACCAGCTTGAATTCCATGACATCCGCTGGGTCCACGCGGTACGCGGGAAAAGATTGCCACTCGGGGGGCACATTGGTTTGGCGCGGATCGATCGGCGTGACGCCTTGGATCTCGACCAGGCGCAGGTAATTGCGGGCATCGAATACCCAGATCTCCGTCTGCGGCCAAGGGTCGGTTGGAGACGGCGCGTGCAGCGCGGTCACCGCACCGGGCGCGCGCGCGCTCAACTCCACCGACCAGTGCCCCGGGCGTAGTTGCAATCGCAAACGGCCATCGGGCTCGAGACGCGCGGGCAAGGCGCTGGAAAGGCCCAGGGGAATGAGCTCGGGCAGGAGCGCATTGCTTAGCAGCACCTCGCGCGGCTCGCCGGCGATATCGATCTCAAGCCGGGTGAGAAGCTCAAGCGGCACCTCGTCGATGATGCGCCGGAACACCTGGATCTCCAGCCGCTCTTCGAGCGCGGCCTTTCCCGCCTGTTGCTTCAACCAGAGCTGTCCATCGGGGCGGATGTCGGGCCAGCTTACGGCTGTCTCGTTGACGATGAGTGACACCAATGCGGTATCGGGCGGTACATACAGGGATTCGGGCAAGCGTTCCCAGCGCCACCGGCCGGTGATCTGGTAGCGTCCCGATGGCAGCGACACGCCGGGTTTACCCTCGCGCTCGCTCACGGAAGCAGGTTTCCCGTCCACCTGCACCTCTTGGGGCCAGCGCTCGATGTCGCCCGGCAACCCGATCCAGCTTTCGCGGTAGACGCGCCAGAACTGGATAAACTCCCCCTCGCCCGGGTCGATCTTGAGCACTAGCCTTGACGGCCAGGCGCAGCGCCGCGCTTCGGGTTGGTTATGGATGAACGGGCACTCGCGATCGCGCTCTTCGTACAGCACCCACGGTACCCAGGGGGCGAGGCTAGGCGGGATCTCGTTGTCCCGAAGCGGACGCGCCTCGGTGCCGAGGCTCTGGCAAAGCAGACTCAATAAGACCACCACGACTCGGATATGCATAGCGAGGGATCCCCGGATCGGTTCGAGCGGCGCGGCCGATATGGCAGCCAAGAATCGGTGAAGGGCAGCGTTCCGCCGATAGAGTAACCGCGGGCCGCAGGGCTGGCCACCGCTGATTTCGCGCAGCGCCCAACGCTGCTGCGCGTCCTAATGGAATGGCTGTGGCAATGAGGGCACGGCTGCGATGTGACGGTCCTCGATCTCGTCGGCAACAAGGGAACGATAGGATATTCAACGCGGTTTCGCAAGCGTAATGCGTTCTCGACCCCTTTGTCGATTTTTGGTACCGCCGAACGTTTATCGGGTATCAACAGCAGACCGGCCAAGATTAGGGAGGAAGTCATGAAGTACCCGCACGGGACGGAAGAAGGACCGTCCGGACGGTTGACAACAAACCGTCCGGACGGTATTGTGCTCCCCATGGAACGAGCGAACGCCAACAAGCTGCTGGACACTCTGCTGGATGCCGCGGAGGCGGTGGTCGTGCGCCAGGGGATCGCTAACCTGACGCTTGACGCCGTTGCCACCGAGGCGGGAATGAGCAAGGGCGGTCTGCTGCATCACTTCCCGACCAAGGACCGCCTCGTTGAAGCGCTGGTCACACGCTCCGCGGACAATTGGCGAGCGTGTTACATGGAAGCCTATGAACGCACTTCGGAAGGACCCGGGCGCATGGCGCGGGCTCTGCTGGACCACTGCCTTTCGGACGCCCAATGCTGGACGGGGGAGCTCCAGCGTAGCTCGTCAGCGTGTTTCGCGGCCTTGGCGCAAAACCCATCCCTGATCGAACCGATGCGCTCAGTCTACAGCGATCTCCATCGGCGCGTCGCGGAGGACGGCCTGCCTCCGGGCGTCGGCGAGGCCGTCGCCGCGGCGATCGACGGGTTGTGGCTCTACTGGGTGCTGGGGCTGGTCTCGGTGAATCAGGATCTGGTGGTTCGGGTGCGCATCGCGCTCGAAGACATGCTCGCCCGCTCGGTGCCTTCAATGCCGGCTCGCTCGGCGCCCAAGACCATGGTCGCCGCCACCGAACGCTCAGGAGGGCACCGCTCATGAATCGTCGTGGCTGGATCGGATCCTCTCTGCTGCTCGTGGCTGTCGTCGGGACCGGCGGCAGCCTCGCCGCGTGGAAGTACGCGTCTATTCAGGAAACAGACGCGGTCTCTGCGAACCAGCCCGAGCCGATAGAGTCGGTGACGGTCGCCGTCGCGAAGGAACGCGAGCATCGCCGGACGACGACATCGATCGGGACGGTCTTGGCGTTGCGCTCGATCACCCTTCGCAACGAGCGCCCCGGCACCGTCCGCGAGGTCATGCTCACGCCTGGGCAAGTCGTCGATACGGGCACCGTGCTCGTCGCCCTCGATGTCTCTGTCGAGGAAGCCGAGTTGAAGGCGCAGAAGGCGCAAGCCGTCCTGGCCGAGACGATGCTCCGCCGCACGCAGCGTCTAGGCCAGAACCGGGTCGCATCCGATACGGACGTGGATCGCGCGCGCGCGGAGCGCGACGTCGCGTTGGCGCAGATCGCGCGCACCAAGGCGGTCATGGCCCGGAAGACGATCCGGGCGCCGTTCCGCGGGCGCGTGGGTATGGCAGACCTGCACCCCGGCCAATACCTGGAAGAGGGCACTCAGCTCACGACCTTGCAAGGCGTCGACGACGCGGTGCATGTGGACTTCTCGGTCCCGCAGCTCGTCGCCGCGGGCCTGCGCGAAGGCGACAGGGTCAGCGTCTTCGCCACGAGCGACTCGTCGTCCATCGCGGCAGCAATCGTCGCGATCGATGCGCGTGTCGACGCCACCACCCGCAACACCATGGTGCGCGCGCGGATCGAGGGCGCTGCTAGCCTGCCGGCACCGGGCGCCTCAGTGCGCGTCCGAGTCCCGGTCGGCCCGCCGCGCATGGCCATCGCCGTCCCCGCGAGCGCGCTGCGCAAGGGACCGGGCGGCGACCATGTGTTCGTGATCGCGCCGGACAAGGAGGGCAAGCTCCGATCGCGTATGCGGCCGGTGCGGAGCGGGGCGATGCTCGGCGATGAGGTCGTGATCCTCGCCGGACTTTCCGCCGGCGAGCAGGTGGCCGCTTCGGGATCTTTCAAGTTGAACGAGGGGACGCTCGTCGCGATCACGAGCGACCCCGCAGCGGTCGCGAGCAGGGCCAGATGATCGGCTGACGCATCGACATGCGCTCGTTCACCGACGTCTTCATCAAACACCCCGTGCTGGCGGTGGTCGTCAATCTCGTCATCGTGCTGGTGGGTGCGCGCGCGTTGCTCACCCTTGCGGTGCAGCAGTTTCCGAGCATCGAAAGCTCCTCGGTGGTGATCACGACGGTTTATACCGGCGCCAGTGCCGAAACCGTCCGCGGCTTTCTCACCACGCCGATCGAGCGCGTCGTGTCGGCGATCGGTGGCGTTGACTACCTTGAGTCCACCAGCCGGGCCGGTGTGAGCACCATCACCGTGCGCCTGAAGCTCGACCACGACAGCACCGCGGCGCTCGCGGAAGTCACCGCGCGCCTGCAGCAGGTTCGATCGGAGCTGCCGGAGGAAGCCGAGCCGCCGGTGGTCGAAGTGCAGCGCGCCGATCGGCCGTACGCGACCTTCTATATCGGCTTTACATCGACCGAGCGGGATGTCCCCGCGCTGACCGACTGGCTCGCGCGCAGCTTGCAGCCGCAGCTCTCGACCTTGTCCGGCGTGCAGCGCGTCAGCTTCGAGGGCAGCCAGGCGATCGCGATGCGCGTCTGGCTCGATCCCGATCGCCTCGCCGCGCTGAGTCTCTCGCCAGGCGACGTGCATGCGGCGCTACAGCGCAACAACTTCCTCGCCGCGGTCGGCCAGACGAAGGGCAACCTCGTCCAGGTCA
Source organism: Gammaproteobacteria bacterium (assembly GCA_050740435.1). Taxonomy (GTDB): domain Bacteria; phylum Pseudomonadota; class Gammaproteobacteria; order JACCXJ01; family JACCXJ01; genus USCg-Taylor. The sequence continues at coordinate 10,818 of JBOIDL010000048.1, read as the reverse complement.
ATCTCCTCGCGAACACCGACCTGCGCGTCCAGGAGGAATTCGAGAACCTGATCGTCGCCGATCGCAACGGGGCAACGGTGCGGCTCTCCGATGTGGCACGGGTGGAGCTCGGCGCCGAGGAAGCCGCCATGGTCGCCAAGTACAAGGGCCGTGAGAGCGTCTATCTGGGAGTCTGGCCGCTGCCCGGCTCGAACGAGATCGAAGTTGCACGGGGACTGCGCGAGGAGATGGAACGCATCCGGCCGACGCTGCCCGCGGACGTCGACATGCGTCTGGTCTGGGACGGCACGATGTTCATGCGGGAAGCGCTCAAGGAGATCACGAAAACGCTCGGCGAGACGATCGCCATCGTCGCGCTCGTCGTGTTCCTGTTCATGGGCTCGGTGCGCACCGCCCTCGTGCCGCTCGTCGCGATGCCGGTATCCCTCATCGGCGCCGCGATCGTCATGATCGCGTTCGGCTTTAGCCTGAACCTGCTGACGATCCTGGCGATCGTGCTATCGGTCGGCCTGGTGGTCGACGACGCCATCGTGGTCGTCGAGAACGTCGAGCGGCACGTGCGCCTGGGCAAGTCGCGGATCGAGGCCGCATTGATCGGCACCCGCGAGCTGCGCGGCCCGATCATCGCGATGACCATCACGCTCGCGACGGTGTACACGCCGATCGCATTCCAGGGCGGCCTGACCGGTTCGCTGTTCCTGGAGTTCGCGATCACGCTCGCCGCCGCGGTCGTCGTGTCGGGGGTCGTCGCGCTCACGCTCTCGCCGATGATGAGCTCGCGCTTCGTGCACGCGCACGGCGAAGAGGGCCGGCTGACGGCGTTGGTCAACCGCGGTTTCGAGTACGTCAGGCGCGGATACGCATGGATGCTCGATGTCGCGCTCGGCGTGCGCTGGGCGATCGTGGTGGTGGCGCTGCTGGTCACGGCGGCGGCCTGGCCGCTATACACGTTCTCGCGCCAGGAGCTCGCACCCGTCGAGGATCAAAGCCACATCAGCCTGTTCTTCGAGGCCGCGCCCGACTCGACGCTGGCCGCAACCAACCGCGATTCGCTTGAGGTCGAGCGCGCCATCGCCGCGTTTCCCGAAACCGACTTCATGTGGTCGCTGACCGCGGCGTGGGGCGGTTTCGGGGGTCTGGTCGCCAAGGACTGGACGCAGCGCGAGCGCTCGACCGAGGAGATGTTCGAGGAGGTGTACGGCGCCGTTTCGCAGATCCCCGGCCTGCGCGTATTCCCGCGCCTGGACCCGCCGTTGCCCACGCCCGGTCAGTACGATGTCGAGCTCGTATTGCAGAGCGATGCCCCGCCCGAGCAGATGGTGGAGACGGCCGCGGCAGTGCTCGGCGCCGGCTGGCAGAGCGGCAAGTTCCTGTACGTCGACACCGACCTGAAGATCGACCTACCTGAGGCTAGAGTCTTGCTCGATCGCGAGAGAATCGCCGATCTCGGGCTCGATCTCGCCGGTGTCGGTCAGGAGCTCGGCACGCTGCTCGGCGGCGATTACGTGAACCGGTTCAATTTCTTCGATCGTAGCTACAAGGTGATCCCCCAGATCGGCAAAGAGGATCGGGCGACACTCGGCCCGCTGCTCGACCTTAAGATCAAGACGCCGGACGGCCAGCTCGTGCCCGTATCGACGTTCGCCCACGTGGAGACGAGCACTGCACCGCGCACGCTGAACCGCTTCCAGCAGCGCAACGCCGTGCGCATTTTCGGCGGCGTTAATCCCGGCGTGACCAAGGAAGAGGGGCTGCGCGTCCTCGAGACCGCCGCTGCGGCCGCCGGTGGTGCGAACGTCGTCCTCGATCACGCCGGGGAGTCGCGGCAGATCCGCCACGAGGGCTCAGCACTCACAGTAACGCTCGGGTTCTCGGTCGTTCTCATTTATCTGGTGCTTGCGGCGCAATTCCAAAGCTTTCGCGATCCGCTGATCGTGTTGCTCGGATCGGTGCCGCTGGCGATCTCGGGTGCGCTTGCCTTTACCTTCATCGATCTCACCACGATCAACATCTACTCGCAGGTCGGACTCATCACGCTCGTGGGGCTGGTCGCCAAGAACGGCATCCTCATCGTGGAATTCGCGAACACGTTGCAGTCCGGCGGCCTCTCGAAGGTGGCCGCGCTGCGCGAGGCGTCATTGACGCGGTTGCGACCGGTGCTCATGACCTCGGCGGCGACCGTCTTTGGCCACGTCCCGCTGGTGCTTGTGTCAGGACCGGGAGCGGCGGCCCGCAACAGCATCGGGATCGCGCTGGTCGCGGGCATGATCGTCGGCACGCTGTTCACGCTCTTCGTCGTGCCGGTGTTCTACGCGCTGATCGCGGCGCGTCGCCAGCCGGGCCCGGCGTCCGAGGCCGCTGAGCACAAGGCGCGACCGCACATGCCCGCCGAGGCGGCAGTGCGGGTCTTATCCCCTCACCCGACCGCGACGATCGGTTCCGTCAAGCGCCCCTCTTGAGCACGCTCCAATTCCTTCGCCTCTTCTTCCTGCTGCAGGGCCCACATGCGCGCATAGGCGCCGCCGCCAAGGTCGAGTAGCTCGCGGTGGCTGCCGCGCTCGATGATGCTGCCCTGCTCCATGACGAGGATTTGATCCGCGTCGACGACGGTGGACAAGCGATGGGCGATCACCAAGGTCGTGTGGTTCTGCGCCACCTGCCTGAGCTCGGCCTGAATGGTCTTCTCGGTTTTGGAGTCGAGCGCAGAGGTGGCTTCGTCGAACACCAAGATGCAGGGATTCTTCAAGATGGTGCGCGCGATGGCGACGCGCTGTTTCTCGCCGCCCGAGAGCTTCAGGCCGCGCTCTCCCACGAGCGAGTCATATTTGTCGGGCAGCGACTCGATGAAATCGTGGATATGCGCATGCTTGGCCGCCTGGATGACTTCAGAGTGCGACGCGTAGGGTTCACCATAGGCGATGTTGTAGTAGATGGTGTCGTTAAAGAGCACCGTATCTTGCGGCACGATACCGATGGCGCGGCGCAGACTTTTCTGCGTGATCCGGCGAATGTCCTGGCCGTCGATGGCGATGCGGCCGCCGCTCACGTCGTAGAAGCGGAACAGCAGCCGCGCCAGCGTCGATTTACCCGCACCGCTCGTTCCTACTACTGCGGCCTTGTGGCCGGCCGGCAGGTCGAAGCTCACAGCATGCAGGATCTGGCGCCGCGGGTCATAGGCGAAATCAACACGCTCGAAACGCACCGCGCCGGGCCCGACGAGTAGATCTTTGGCGCCGGGATCGTCTTGGATCTCGGCGTTGATTCCTAGCAGCCTGAACATCTTCTCCATGTCGGCGAGCGACTGCCTGATCTCGCGATACACCATACCGAGGAAGTTGAGCGGGATGTAGAGCTGGATCATCAGCGTGTTGATCAGCACCAGATCGCCGAGCGTCAGCGTATGCTGCACGACGCCATCGGCGGCCCGCAACAGGAGAGCCGTCAGGCCGGTCGCGATGACCGCGCTCTGAGCGATGTTGAGGCCGGCAAGCGACGTTTGGCTGCGCACCGAAGCCTGCTCCCAGCGTTGCAGGTTATCGTCGTAACGCCGCGCTTCGAATTCTTCATTGCCGAAATACTTGACCGTCTCGTAGTTGAGCAGGCTGTCGATGGCTTTGGTGTTGGCCTTGGAGTCCATCTCGTTCATCGCGCGGCGGAACTTGGTGCGCCACTCCGTGATGCTGACGGTCAGCACGATATAAATGACCAGGGTCCCGAGCGTGATCAGCGCGAACCAGATCTCATATTGGGTGACGAGGATTAGGCCCACGAGCGTCATTTCCAGCAAGGTGGGAACGATGCTGAAGATGAGCAAGCGCATCAGGTTCTCGATCCCGTGCGCACCGCGCTCGATATCGCGCGCCACGCCCCCGGTTTGGCGTTCCAGGTGGAAGCGCAAGCTGAGCGCGTGCAAGTGCTGAAATACCTCGAGCGCTAGGCGCCGGATTGCACGCTGCGTGACGCGCGCGAAGACGACGTCTCGGAGATCGGTAAATAGCGTCGTCGAGAATCGCAGCAAACCATAGCCGATCAGCAGGAAGGCCGGCACCATCAACAGCGCCTTGGGTTCATTCAGTCCATCAACGATCTGTTTTAGGACCAGGGGAACCGATACATTGGCGAGCTTGGCGACGACTAGGCAGGAGAGCGCCAAGATCAAGCGCCCGCGGTATTCCCACAAATAGGGCAGCACCATGCGCAACGCCTTGAGGTCGGCGGGATCGTCAGTCAACGGAGGCCGGCGGGATTCGGAACGCATGTGTATATAAGGTCAGTTGCCGGCCGGAGCTAGCCCGAGAGAGGCGCCCCCGCACGGTCTGCGTAAGCGTCCGGGCATTTATGCGATGCTCGGAGGGAACACCTCCGGCGCCGGGTGCACGTGGAATGGATCGCGCCTCGACTGGGTTTTGCAGCGTTAGAGCCAAGCGTAAAGGATAAGAAATCCAATGCCATTTCTCAACTGATTCCTGACCCGTACCGGTGGGGATCACCCCTGTGCGCACCAGGCAATCCCCTTTCCTGCCTTTGGACGGCTCACACATCGGCCTCAATCGCCAGGTGCGACATAGTGTCGCGCGCAGTCGCCTTCCCATCCCCAAGGGCGTAAGCTAGAATCTTTGTATGTGGTTGGATTTCCTATCCATAGTAGGAATTGCGCGGGGCCGATTTTCTGATCGAGAATCGCGCGATTCCGAAGGATGCCGTGGGCGATGAGCCCAGGATGCGCCCGATCGCGGTGGCGCCCTCAGTGAATGCCTGACATCTTCATCAGTTATCGCCGCCAGGATGCCGGAGCGTCCGCACGTCTCTTGCGCGATCGGCTGCGCGCGGAATTTGGCGAAGAGCATATTTTTTTCGATGTCACTAACATCGCTCCGGGCGAGGATTTTACCCGGCTCATCGACACGAAAGTCGCTGCATGCGATGTCTGCTTGCCCATCATCGGCAAAACCTGGATCACCTGCGCGGACGAAACCGGCGCGCGCCGCATCGACGCTCCTAAGGATTACGTGCGCCACGAAATCGCGTCCGCCTTGAAGCAGAACAAGCGCACGATTCCCGTTCTCGTTGACGGCGGCGGAATGCCGCGCGAGGCGGAGCTTCCCGCGGAGATCGCCGGCCTCGCCAGACTCAATGCGCACGAAGTCAGGGACACGCGTTACGACGATGACGTGGGATTGCTGATCGAGCAGTTGAAGCCGCGCCGTTCGCGGTCGCTGTGGATGAAGCTGCGCGAGATAGAACTCAGACGAGCGTCGGCCTGGGGCGCGATCGGCGTTGCGTTTCTCATGTTTCTGCTCGCCTGGTTGAGCCTGTTCGACGCGCTCACCCTCGACACCAAAATCGCCAGTTACACGATGTGGCTGGGCGAGCGTTTCGCGCCGGTTGCCTTGAGCCCGGATATCGCGATCGCCGCCATCGACGAAGAAACCGAACGCGTGCTCGACAAGCGATTTGACAAGAGCTGGCGGCGCGAGCACGCGCGTTTGCTGCGCAATCTGGCCGACGCGAACGCGGCGGTCGTCGCCTTCGACCTGGAATTCAAGGACGCGAGTGAATTCGACAGCGAATTGATCGCCGCGATGGGAGAGGCGCGAAGTACCGGCACCGCCGTCGTTGTAGGCCAGGCGAGGCCGAATCCGGAAATGACCGGCATCGAACGCGCGGCAAGCGGGATCGGGCTCATTTGCATCGGTAAACGCTTGAGCTACGCCGCGCTGGTGCCGCTGGCGATGAAGCGCGGCGATGCGACGGTTGGTTCGCTCGCGCTGCATTCGGCTCATCACCATCTGAAGATACGCGACCTCAACGTTGGCGCACGGCAAATGGTTTTCGAGGGACCGGATCAGCGGCTGCACTATGTCAACTTTGCTATCGTCGAAACCATCAAAGCGCCGCAGTCGGGATGCGCCGCCCTCCAGCCAGGCGATCGAGTCGCGCAACTGATGATCAAGCTTTCCTCCGTCGAAGAGCTGAGGCAGCGGCGCCACCGCTATGAGGGCTTGGTCGGCGCGGGGCCGCTCGACAATTTCAACGGCAAGACCGTCCTCGTCGGTTTGCAAAAGCGGGGCGAAGATGAACAGCGCGTGCGCGGGAACGAAACGCGTTTCGGCATCGAGCTGCACGCCGATGCCGTCAACAACCTTGTCAGCGGCATCGTCGTTTCTCCACTGGAAGATCTGGCACAGTTCGCGATCATGGCGGGGATTTCGGCGGCGGGCGCATGGCTGCGCATCTCGAGTGGGCCGTGAAATGGCGCGGGCTGCTGCTCGGGAGCGCGGCTACGGGGTATTTCGCGATCACGCTGTACGTCTATCAGGCGTTCCACGTTCTCATGAATCCGGTCTATGACGGGGGCGCGTTCGTCCTCGCGTACTGGGTGGCCGGGAAAATCAAGCAAAAGTGGTCAACGTGATTCGCGTCGCGCCTTTCCTTCTCGTTCCCCTCGCGTGCGATTCGGCCATGGTCGATCGGATGATCAAACCCGGCCCGCCCCCCAGCGCGATAGAGGTCGAGAGCATCGAAGTCATTCCGCTTGAACGTCCACACGAGCGCAGGCAACTCGCGCTCAGAAGGGGAGATCCCTTGAGCGTGGACGCGCAAACCTTCGCCATCGTTCGCTACACGAACGGCAGCGTTGTGTACGTGCGGCCGGGGAGCCGGGTTCGACTGGGCTCGATCTCCGTCGACTTGGGCGCAATTTTTGCCAAAGTGCGAGGAGCGTTTCTGCGAGGAGCGTTTCAGGTCGACACCGAATTCGTGATCGCCGGCGCACAAGGTACCGAGTACGAAGTCAAAGTCGATGCGAGGAATAGCGTCAGCGTCACCGTGCTCGAAGGGCAGGTGTTGTGCACATCGAAGACCGGCCGCTGGCGTTCATTCGTGATGAGCGCCGGGCAGAAGGTAAATATCCTCGGTTCCGCCGCACGCGATGCCGCGAGCGACGATGACATTCGCGAGATTCGACGCTGGGTCGCAAGGTTGGAGGCGACCGATCGCCTGCCCCGGGAACGGCCTGAGCGTAGAGAACGAATCGGAATCGAACGAGCGGAACGGCAGCTTAGAGAACGAAGCGAACGAGCGGAAACGCCTGAGCACAGAGAATGAGTCGCGCGAGCAGCGCTCAGCCGATCACTGGTCGATGCCGAATGCAAAAAAATTGTGCGTCGTACAACGAAAAGGTAAACCAGGTTAACGCCGTCACGACCGAGCTCAGGAAGTGACTCATCCAACCCAACGATTCGATCACCAACATGGAGGCAAACATGCCCGACAAACCCAAGATTTGCATTGATCGCGTTTTACCGCCGGAGAATTTTCGCAGCCAACCCGTCGTCCGACGGCGCGGCGGCCCATCGCGTGCCGTATTCGAATTTCGCAAGATGTGGATCAACGGCTCGACCTTGCGCGTGCGCTTCATGGGCGGCTCCAGCGAGGAAAAGAAGACCGCGCGCGAGCAGGCGGCGTGGTGGAGCGAGCACGCCAATCTCAAGTTCGATTTCAACGATGCGCCAGATGCCGAGATTCGCATCGCCTTCGATAAAAACGATGGTGCGTGGTCGTGGGTCGGCACCGATTCGAAACGCATTTCGCAGGGCGAACCGACGATGAATCTGGGCTTTCTCGACGGCGGCACGGCGGCCCACGAGTTCGGTCACGCCATCGGTTTAGGGCACGAGCACCAGAACCCCGACGGCGGGATCGAATGGAACGAGGACATTGTCATCCGCGATCTTAAGGGCCCGCCCAATAGCTGGAACGAGGCGCAAGTTCGCCACAACGTGCTCAACAAATATCGCACCGATCAAATTCGCGGAACCAAATTCGATGGCGATTCGATCATGCTGTACTTCTTTCCGGGATCCTGGACGAAAAGCGGTCAGGCGACCAAGGCCAACGAAACGCTATCGGGACTGGACACGGCTTTCATCGCGAGCGAGCAGGCGTACCCAAAAACTTCGGTCGAAGCGATCGAGCTTGAAGTGAACGCGCAGCGCAGCACGCGCGCCTCGATCGGCAAACCGGGAGAAGAGGACGTATACCAATTCACCGCCGACCGCCCCGCGCGCTATCTCGTGGAAACAAGCGGCGCGACCGACGTCATCATGAAGCTCTTCGGACCCGATTCGCCCACGCAACTGATCGCCGAAGACGACGACAGCGGCATCGGCACCAACGCGAGAATCGTCGCCGATCTCATTCCAGGCAAATACTACGTTCAGATTCGGCACTATTTCAAAGCCACCGGTACAGGCAATTACACGATACGAGTTCGCCGATCGTGAGCGAGGAGGGTGAGAGCCGGGGGGGATAAGGATAAGAAATCCAACGCCATTTCTCAACTGATTCCTGTCCCGTACCGGTATTGCCGTTGCGGAGATCGGTTTGATTCGTGCCCTGCAAGGCCTCAGCGCGCAATGAATGGCGCCTAAGACCTTGAGCAGGGTTGCATTCCGAGCCCGCATCGCGCGATTATCGCGCAATCCGCGTCGCGGCGGGAACTGCTATTGAAACCGCGTGAGGCCCGGACAGCGAACTCCATCAAGCAAGGTAGCGTGCGCTGCGAATAGCCCTATGGGAAGAGGAATCGCCGGATGCGGTTGGCGACCTCCTGGGCGGCCTGCGCGGTGGCCTCAGGATGCACGCCCACGAACCGGCCTCTCCTCTTCAGGGCCCGGCCGTCCACGAATACCCACTCCACATTCGCCGGCTGAGCGTTGAAAACGATCTGACCGATCCACTCGAAGCGCGGCGCAAAGTTGACCGCCCCCGGATCCAGGATAATCAAGTCGGCTTTTTTTCCAGGGGTCAACGAACCTATCTGATCGTCCATATCGAGCAGTTTCGCTCCGTCCACGGTGGCCATGCGCAACACCCCGGCCAGGCTCGGCACCGTGCTCGCGGTGAGCGAGGTGGCCCGCTGCAACCCGAGCGCCGCCCGCATGTTGTTGAACATGTCGCTGGTATCGTTGGTTCCGCCGTCGATCCCGAGGCCCACTTGGACACCGGCCTCTCTCAGCTCAGGCAGGCGGATAACCCCCGGGCCAGGCGCATATTGCTGAGCGGGTTGTGCAGGATGCGCACGTCATGCGTCGCCAGGAGATTGATCTCCGCATCAGTCAGGTGAATCCCATGGGCCCCCAGGAGGTCCGGCCCCAGGGCGCCCGCTTGGTTCAGCGCCTCGAATGCATGGTCTGCTGTCTGCGATATATTTTCGAGGAGATGTACATGGAGTTTCACGCCCAGCTCCTGGGCGAGGCTCGACATCGCGATGAGATTGGGCAGAAAGAACGGCGCCGTGCCGGGATGGGAGCCGACCTGAAAAGTGGCGCGCGGGTTGGGATCGATGAGGCTCTGCTTGACGCGCTTCATGTGAGCGATAACCGTGGGGTCCGCCGATCCCAGATAGGCCAACACGAACCGCAACCCCGAGTCACCGAGGGCCTGGACGTTCTCCTCCGCAAACCGGGGCGTAAAGGCGTGCGACCAGTCGACCACCGTGGTGACCCCGGTGTTGATCAGATCCAGGGTGCTGAGCCGGACCCCCGAATAGACATCATCGTCCAAGAAGTTGAACCCAAACAAGGGAAACACACAGGCCGAGAGCCAACCGTTCAGATCCTGGTCGGTGGCACAGCCGCGAATGAGCGATTGCCACAGGTGATTGTGCGTGTCCACGAATCCCGGCAGCACGATCTGGCCGGTTGCATCGATCACCTGGGCACCGCCCCCTTTCAGGTCTCGACCTATCTTCTTGATCCTATCTCCTTCCAACAGGATGTCGGCATTCTCGAGAACTCCCAGGTCCCCTGTGCCCATAGCGGGATCCATGCTGAGGACCAGCGCCGCGCTGCGGATCAGCGTCCGTGGGGGATCCGCCAGGACAATGGAACACGCCGAACCACTCAGGGCACTCGAGACGATGGCAATGACCAGCGTGCGACGCCAGCCGTTTAATGTTCTCCCTGTCATTCCCCCTACGCCACGACCACTGTCTTCAGCACCACCCGCTCGAAGGGACCGATCCTCGGCGCGCTGCCCTGCACTTTCGCCTTCACCTTGTAAATTCCCCGGCGCAGCGTGGGCATCAGCAGCAGCCGATAGGTCGGGGGTTGCTGCTCCTTCCCCTTCACCGTCTCGGGCAAACGCTCCAGCCGGATCCGCCCGCAGTTGCGCCGTTGCGAAACCCTCGGCCCCGCCGCGAGCGGGAACCGGAAGGGAATCGCATCGAGCCACTGCCGGTCCCGCCTCAGGATCTGGTGCTGATCGCGAATCGCTGTCGTCGGCAGCAGATCGATCGTTGCACTACCGGCGAGCGTCGGTATCCACTGGCGTGGCGCCTTGGCACGCAGGCGGATCTCGGGCGGCAACCGCTTCTCACGCGGCAGCAGGACGGCTGACTCAAGCCGCAGCGGTGATTTCACGAAGGCGGCGAGCACGTAGCGGCCCAGCGTCGGCGCCGGGCAGGCCCGCCAGGTGCCGGGCATCGGCCGCAGGATCCTGAACAGCACATAGCCGTCGCCGTGAATCTCCTCGACACCCCAGTCCTCGGCATCGACATGGCGTCCAGTGGGGTCCCAGACACAAAGGCCCTGCGCCTTGTTGGGCACTTCCCAGGACAGGCTGAAGGTAAGGCGCTGAGCGCCGCCCTCGACCTGCGCCGTATGATCGTGATCGTCGCCCGTGTCGGCGACTAGTATAACGATTCATCAAATAGTTTACTATGATGCCAGCCCCAGAGCGAACTTTTTCCAGCGCACAACGACTGGGGCAAGGTTCATCTCACGCACGCCTTGCAAGATGCGCTGCTTGAGCTCG
>JBOIDL010000047.1:0-21312 GCA_050740435.1 Gammaproteobacteria bacterium | reverse complement strand
CATCCGCAACATCAGTTGCGTACGTTGTTCAACGCTCAGTTCCGATTTCTTGCCCATCGCTGTTCACCTTCCCCCGATACCTCATGTCTCACTTTACATCGTGTCCGGGGAAATCGGAGCTATACATTATGCCTATCTTGCCCTTCAGCAGCATGAGTTGATCTCCTTGTCCTTAGCAGCGGTGCGCGCCCGCCGGTATTGCTCGCTCTCGCCCGGAAAGCGGCGGTTGTGCTCGGCGAGCTTGAGTGATTGGTTGCTACCTACTCATGGTTGACCCCTATCAAGGAAATAATCAAAAGCCCTGTTTGACGCCCGCCTTCGGCCTGGGGCGGCATCTCGTCGTTTCGTCTCACGTATAGCGCCGCCCGACGCGCCAAGCCCACCTTCAAAAAGCTGCGACGCGTCATTCCCGGGCGCTCGATCATGACGACGACTCCAATGGGAAGGAATGATGCTCATGCGCGATCGTCCAGCGGCCATCCTGCTTGCAGCCCGATGGTCAAGCGAAGGCGGTTGTCGGGATCCTTCGCGAGCTCGTCCGCAGTGCCGCAACGCAGGAGCGCGTGCGCAAAAGCGACATCGGCACCGGCCACGACATCGAGCGAAACGATGTCGAACGTGGCGCCCTGCTTTATCCATTCGAAGAACGGCGGCCATGTCTCGCGATACGCGTCGATGCCGCGCACACCTGCCTTCGGTGGCGGCACATCGAACATCACAATGTCCGGCGCGTGGTCGGCCAGGACGCTGTCCAAATCGCGCGCGCGTACCGCCTTGGCCTAGTCTTCGATCACTGCGCGGATTTCTGTCTCGTCTCTCGTCATTGCTCGTCTCTCTGCTTAGGGGCGATGCCGTTGTCCGGCACCTCGTGAACCACGATTCGCATTGCGCTTGCTCCTTACCGCAAACAATCATCCGACTCAATTGTCGAACGAGGGCACCGCAAATCGACAGCTTCGGCGTTGCTGCGTCGTTGGATTTCACCAGGGCGGCGCAGTAAGCGGACGGCAAGGCCCTCTCCTCTGGACCACCCGTCTGTGCTGATATCTGCGCCTTGTTTTCAGCCGTCAGGAGGTAGCGGTGCAGTGACGGGTGCGCCTGTGGACAATAGATAACTTCGGCCGGTACAGTGACGTCCGCTGGGGTCGCCAGACCGACCAGCAGGCTTGGACGAGGGTAGAGCCAGAACGCCCGCTCGTCCTCAATCCAGGCGTTCGTCACCGCGCAGCGGAACAGGTCGGGCTCTCCGCCACGTATGCGGTGGCCCACGAACTGCGGCTTCGTCACTGGACTTAAGAGGCCCAAAACGGCTGAATGGCGACAAAGGAAGTGACTTAACATTATGATTTCTTATGTGTTTCTTATCGGCCTGCAAAGCCGTGTACGCCGGTTCGATTCCGACCCAGCCTCCACTAAATCGCAAGCACCTAACGTCATAATGCCCGGGTGGCGGAACAGGTAGACGCAAGGGACTTAAAATCCCTCGGGGGCAACCCCGTGCCGGTTCGACTCCGGCCCCGGGCACCAACCCTAAAAATGCCCGACGATACCTCAACGCACCGACTCTGAATATTTTGATCGCCCTCCCCTCAACCCATTCCGGGCGGCCAGGTTAGCGACTCATAGTCCTGGCGGGTGAAGGGACAGGCGTCAGACTATTTTTAGAATTGGGGTTCAAACGCATCTTTAGCATTACAGCAGAAATGAAACACGGAATATCAGAAAAGAATAATCGCGGCACGTTAGCATTGGCCGTCAGTGGTGGGGGCGCTAGAGCCGCGTATCAGGTGGGATTTTTGCGGTGGCTGGCGGAGCATTACCCTAATCTCGAGATCCCGATTTTAACTGGAGTCTCGGCCGGGGCTATCAACACCGCCTACCTTGCCAATCACCGAGGGGCGTTTCGAGAGAAGGTCAAACACCTAGCGGCCGTTTGGGAGACGCTTACCCTAGATCACGTTTTTCGAGTCGACGCCGGGTCTATCGCGGGCCACGTCGCCCGTTGGAGCGTGCGCCTGCTCATGGGAAGGGCGTCGCAACTCATGGAGACCCGCAGTCTGGTCGACGCCTCTCCGTTGCGGACTTTATTGGAGCAGGCATTGAAACCGGTATCGGGTGTGCTGGCCGGCATTCACGCGAATCTTTTAGAGGGCAGCCTGCGTGCGGTTGCGATTACGACATCGAATTATTCTACGGGCCAGTCGGTAACCTGGATCCAGGGAATAAATTTAGTACCCTGGACCCGCGCCCACCGCAAAGGCATCCCGTGCACGCTGTGCTTAGATCACGTTTTAGCCTCTGCCTCTCTACCATTTTTCTTCCCGGCCGTAAATATCGGCGGATGCTGGTACGGTGATGGCGGGATCCGAATGACTGCACCGCTGTCGCCGGCCGTGCACCTGGGCGCCGATCGCATCTTGGCGATCTCGACCAAATATGCACCGTCGGGCGAGGAAGCCGATTGCCCCACTATCAACGGCTATCCACCTCCCGTGCAAGTGGTGGGCGCCCTGTATAATGCGGTCTTCCTCGATGTTTTTGATTACGATGCCTTGCGTATCGAACGCATCAACTCGCTGGTGAAGTATGTCCCGCTCGACAAGCGGGGTGGTTTGCGTTGTGTGGACCTATTGCTGCTGAGGCCCTCACACGATCTGGGCAAGCTCGCGAACGCCTATGAGCCCGAGCTTCCGAACGCCTTCCGCTTCATGACCCGAGGTTTGGGCACGCAAGAGACCCGATCGAACGATATCTTAAGCGTATTGATGTTTCAGCCAGACTACTTGCGACGGTTGCTGGAGTTGGGCTATGCGGATGCAGAGACGCGCCGCAAGGAAATCGCCGTGTTCTTTGCGAAAAGCTCTGTATGCCCGGATCCGGCGACGCTATGATGCGATCGCGCTACAGATGCCCCATCTTTCCGGCTTGGTAATCGTTGGCTGCCTGCATGAGTTCTTCTTCCGTATTCATCACAAATGGACCATGCCTCGCTATGGGTTCATGAATAGGCTCTCCATTGAGCACCAATAGCGTAGCGTCTTCTTTAACATCGATTGAAATCCGCTCTCCATCTACGTCAAACAAAGCCAGCTCGGCTTCTCTTAAGAACCTTGAATCATGCAAACCGATGTTCCCTTTTAGTAAGAACATCGCCGTGTTGTATCCGCCAGGCAGCGTAAGTGCGGCGTGTTGCCCCGCCTTCAGGCGCATATCGTAAAGATTGATGGGCGTGAAGGTCTTTGCAGGCCCCTTGACGCCGTGGAAATCACCGGAGATCACTCGGAGATAGCCTGCGTCGTTGGGGAGATCAGTCACAGGGATGTGCTCTTTGAGCAGTGTTTGATAACGAGGTGGCGACATCTTAGAGGCCGTGGGGAGATTTACCCATAGCTGAACCATCTCCACGATGCCCCCTCGCTTTGCGAATTCTTTTTCGTGCCTTTCTTCGTGCACAACCCCTGAAGCCGCCGTCATCCATTGCACGTCCCCGGGGGCGAGGGTGCCATGATTTCCAGCGGAGTCGCGATGTTCTAATTCACCTTGATAAACGATGGTCACCGTTTCAAAGCCTCGGTGGGGATGCTCGCCCACGCCATGCGGCCGGTCTGTCGGCGAGAATCGAGTGGGACCTGCGTAGTCAAGCAAGAGAAAAGGACTGATTCGTTGGGCCAAGTCATTGCTCGGAAACAGGTTGCGCACGTGAAAACCATCGCCTACCCAATGCGTAGAGCCACTCTGGTACACGTGCAGTAATTGCTTAACGCTCTCCATACGCTACTTCCTCGCAAGATAGATAATCATGAGATTTATATATATCAGAATGGGATCCGACATTTCGTTAGTTGCTGGTAGCAGCGAGCCCTCGGATCCGGTCCGACTCGTACACGTGGACCCCGCGGGTGGCGTCCTTGGCGATGCGGATCATGGCCGCGGCGACCGCCCGCGCCGCGATCGGCCGGTACCTGCCGAGCGGGCCGACGAACATGAGCCCGACTGCCCGTCCAGCGAGGATCGCTAGCCGCTCTCCGGGACGGATCTCCCGGCGTTCGCCGAGGAGCAGCGAGGGCCGGAAGATGTGCACGCCATCGAACGGCAGCTTCCGAACCGCGTCCTCCACCTCGCCCTTCACCCGGTTGTAAAACATTCTCGATTGGCGATCTGCGCCCAGTGCGCTCACCAGGAGGAACTGGCCGGCGCACCCGAAGGCGAGCTGCGCCAGCTCGTGGACATAGGTGAAGTCCACCCTGCGGAACGCCGCCTCTGAACCCGCGCGCTTCATGGTGGTCCCCAGACAGCAGAAGACGTCGTCGACCCTCGAGACGTCACCAAGCTCCGCGAGCCGGTCGAAGTCGACCACCCGCTGTACCAATTTGCGGTGCGTGGTTCCGATCTCCCGCCGGCCCAGCACGGCCACCTGCTCCCAAGCGTCGTCTTGGAGCAGCAGCTCCAAGCAGTGGCCGCCCACGAGCCCGGTCGCGCCGGCGAGGAGCGCGGTGCGGCTGCTCGGTCTGAGCATGCTTTACGCTTCGAGCCTAGCGTCCATCGTGATTCTCGCATTCAGCACCTTCGAGACCGGACACCCTGCCTTGGCATTATTCGCCGCCGTCTCAAATGCCTGCTGATCTGCTCCCGGTATTCTTGCCGTCACCTGCAGATGGACGGCCGTAATGGTGAATCCCGCGTCCGTCTTATCCAGAGTCACACTCGCCGTGGTGCGAATGCTCTCGGCTGTCATGCCGGCATCTTCCAACTGACCAGAGAGAGCCATTGAGAAACAGCCCGCGTGTGCGGCGGCAATCAACTCTTCCGGATTGGTACCTACGCCCTGTTCGAAGCGGGTGCCAAAAGAGTACTGAGTGTCTGACAAAACACCACTATCGGTGGAAATAGTGCCCTTCCCGTCCCTGAGACCGCCTTTCCATACCGCTGAAGCGTTACGTTTCATTATTCCTCCTGCTATCGATCGTTACTTCGTGAAAAGCAATAGTCATTTCATCGGCGAACCAGCGCTCAGTTGTTGCAGACCGCTTTCGCTCCACCTCTCGCTGACGGAAGATCGCCTCAATCTGATCAGGGAGCAGTGCGTCTTTGGATAGGTCCACAACCTGCTCTAGAATACCCGTTATTCAACCTGAAGCGTACCGTGATGAAGCCCGCAATCCCAAAATCGGTGGTCTACAGCGTTGTGCTGCTGCTCGTACTGCTCGCTGTAAATGCTGGCGTTTCCTGGTATTACACGCGCATGCTACACGACGACGTGGGCACCGCCCAGAGCTATGAAATCCTCGATGCGTTGTCCGGCGCGTTGTTGCTGGTCCGCGAAGTGGAGACCGCAGAGCGCAGCTATATCCTGACCGGCGATCCCGCTTTCCTCGAACACTACCAATCTGCGTTTTCCTCCCGCGCTGAAGTCTTGGGAAGGCTAAAGCGACTGACCGCGGATCGTCCGGAACAGCAAGCAAGACTCGCACAGCTGGAAGAAAAAATAGCAGCCCGCATGCAGTTCGCGGAACGCGCTATCGCGCTGCGCCGGGAACAGGGATTCGAGGCCGCCCGCGAGCTGGTGGCGGGCCAGGCCGACAAGCAGCTAACTGACGCGATACGGGCCCTGGTGGCTGACATGGAGCGCGCGGAGGACGCGACGCTCCAAGGGCGGGTTACGCAAGCAAACCGGAGTTACTCCGCAGCCTCTTTGGCGGAGCTTGGGATGCTGCTCTTGGTGCTAACCACCGCCGGGGGTGCCTATGTGGTAATTCGGCGCGAGATCATATCCCGCTTCCAAGCCGAAAATTACGCGCACGAGCAGCACGAGTGGTGCATGACTATATTGACCAGTATAGGCGATGCGGTGATCGTGACCGACACCCGGGGCATGGTGATGCTGCTCAATTCCGTCGCCGGCAGGTTGACCGGGTGGGGCGAGGATGCCGTTGGCAGGCCGCTAAAGGAGGTATTCCGCATCGTCAACGAATCCACGCGTCGCGCAGTCGAGAATCCGGTCGACAAGGTGCTGCAGGAAGGGACGATCGTCGGCCTCGCCAACCACACGGTGCTGATTGCGAAGGACGGCATCGATCTCCCGATCGACGACAGCGGTGCGCCGGTAAGAAATAAGGAGGGCGAGCTCACCGGTGTCGTGCTTGTGTTCCGCGATATCACCGAGCGCAGAGCAGCCGAAGCCGCACTGGCGCGCAGCGCACGGCAGTTTCACCTCATCGCCGAGACTATTCCTCAAATGGTCTGGATGGCAGCGCCCGGCGGTGGCATCGAATATCTGAACCGGCGGTGGCTCGAATACACCGGACTTTCCCCTGAAGAGACCGAAGGTTGGGAATGGCAACGCATCGTCCACCCCGACGATTTGCCTGGTGCCCTCGCGAAATGGACGCATGCGCTCGAAACCGGCGAACCGTTTGCGGTCGAGCATCGGCTGCGGCGCGCGGACGGGACTTATCTATGGCATCTCGGACAGGCGCTGCCCCTGCGCGAAGACGGTCAGATCATCAAGTGGTTCGGCACCTGCACCGATTTTGACGAACAGAAGCGCACGCTCGATGCGCTGCACGAAAGTGATGAGCGGCTGAAGTTTGCGCTCTCGGCCGCAAGCATGATGGCATGGGAATGGGACGTGACGACCGGGACGGCGATACGGTCCGACAATGCAATCGAAATCCTCGGTGTTCCGAGCAGCGGCATCCAGGCGTTCAAGGACCTCATTCATCCCGACGACCGTGCGTGGGTCGAAGCGATGGCGGCGCAGGCGCTGCGCGGAGAGGCGCCATACGACGCCGAATTTCGCATAGTCACGCCCGACGGCAGGCTCGTGTGGATCGCCGACAAGGCTCGCCTGCGCCGCGATCCCGTCGGACGGCCGACACATCTCACGGGAATATCCGTGGACATCACCGAACGCAAGCGCAGCGAGCAACTGCTGCAGGAAGCCGATCGCCGCAAGAACGAATTCCTCGCCATGCTCGCACACGAACTGCGCAACCCGCTTGCTCCCATCCGCAGTGCGGCCCATGTGCTGCGGCTGCTTGGTCCGGAGGATGAGAAACTCAAGTGGGCGCGAGACGTGATCGAGCGTCAGGTGCTGCATATGACCCGGCTCATCGACGACCTGCTCGATATCTCACGCATCAGCCGCGGCCGGATACAGTTGCAGAAGGTTGCTGTCAGCATCGCCAGCGTGGTAGCCGGCGCGAGGGAGACCGTGCGGCCGCTGACCGAGGCGCGCAATCAGAGCGTGGACATCGTGATGCCTGCCGAACCTGGCAGCGTTCTCGGCGACGAAACCCGTCTCGTCCAGGTGTTGTCGAACCTGCTGAACAATGCCGTGAAATTCACGCCGAAGGGCGGACGCATCACGCTGACGGTTTCGACACTGGCTCAGGAAGTTTTTATCACCGTGCGTGATACCGGTATAGGCATCCCTGCCGACATGCTGGAGCGCGTGTTCGATCTATTCACCCAGCTCGACTCGTCGCTGGAGCGCTCGCAAGGCGGGCTGGGCATCGGACTGACGTTGGTCAAGAATCTGGTTGAGATGCAGGGAGGAACGGTGTGGGCACGCAGTGAAGGTCGCGGCAAAGGCAGCGAGTTCACCCTGCGCCTTCCGTTATTACCCGAGACGCCACAGGTGGCGCCCGCCCCCACTGCCGACGGTGACGAACCCGCGCCGGCAAGCCGCCGCCTGCGAATCCTTGTGGTCGACGACAATCGGGATGCGGCCCAGAGCCTGTGCATGCTGCTCGATCTCCTCGGCCACGAGACCCGTGCCGCACATGATGGGCCTTCGGGATTGGACATCACGAAAGAGTTTCGGCCACAGGCGGTGTTTATCGATATCGGGATGCCGGGCATGAGCGGTTACGAAGTTTGCGGTCGTTTGCGCAAGCTCATCCACATGCAGGAGGTGGTGTGCGTCGCGTTGACAGGGTTCGGGGCCGAAGAAGATCGGGAGCGCTCGCGCGACGCCGGCTTTGATCATCACTTGGTGAAGCCGCTCGAACTTGCCGCATTGCGGGACATCCTGCTAGAGATACCTCCGTAGTTCCGGCGTGGCAGCAATGCTACGGCCCATCTTCAACCGCGCCAAGCGCGGCTCGCCATGGGCGCGGGCCCTTCTCTGCCAACGCCCTGGACGCCGGCTGCGGACGCCGAGATTCGTGCCAGGAAGGCGGCGCTCAAGTCGACAGCGCAGCAAGCAGCGCGTCCTCGACCCTTTCGATCCAGACAAAATTCAATTGATTGCGCGCGGCCTCTGGAATGTCTTCCAGATCTTTTTGGTTACGCGCAGGCAGGAGCACTGTTTTGATTCCGGCACGCGCCGCCGCCAACACTTTTTCCTTGATCCCGCCCACGGGAAGCACTAGACCGCGCAGGCTGATTTCACCGCTCATCGCAGTGTCGCTGTGAACCGCTTTGCCGATCAAGAGTGAAGCGAGCGCGATGAACATGGCGACTCCAGCGCTCGGACCGTCTTTCGGTATCGCCCCCGCCGGGACATGGACGTGAATATCCTTGTTGTCGAAAGCATCGTCTGCAACATTGATCTCGGCGGCGCGCGATTTGACGAGACTCAAGGCGGCCTGCGCGGACTCCTTCATCACCTCCCCAAGCTGACCGGTAAGGATCAGTTTTCCGCTGCCCGGAACGCGCGTCGCTTCCACAAACAAGATGTCCCCGCCAACCGGCGTCCACGCCAAACCGGTCGCAACTCCCGGGGTGCTCGTCCGCATCGCGATTTCGCTTTCAAATTGTTTCGCACCGAGAACGGAATGCAAGTCTGCGGCCTCGATGTTTACGCGCGCGGTCGCACCCTCCGCGATGCGCATCGCGGCACTGCGGAAAGCCGTGCCAATCTGCCGCTCGAGGTTGCGCACGCCGGCTTCGCGGGTGTAGTCATGAATAATCGCGCGTAACGCATCGTCGCTGATGCCACTCTGCTCAGAGGATAAGCCGTTCGCTTCGAGCTGCCTTTTTACCAGATAGCGGCGGGCGATCTCGATTTTTTCCTCCTCGGTGTAGCCGGGAAGGTGGATCACTTCCATGCGGTCGCGTAAGGGGCCGGGGATGGTATCGAGAACATTGGCGGTGCCGATGAACATGACCTTGGAAAGGTCGAACGCCAGCGCGATGTAGTTGTCGCGGAAGGTCGCGTTTTGTTCGGGGTCGAGCACTTCGAGCAGGGCGGACGAGGGGTCTCCGTGAAACCCGGCGCCGAGCTTGTCCACCTCATCGAGCATGAACACCGGGTTACGCGTTCCCGCCTTGCGTATTGCCTGAATGATGTTTCCGGGCAAGGCGCCGATGTAGGTGCGGCGGTGCCCGCGGATCTCCGCTTCGTCGTGCACGCCGCCGAGACTGATCCTTATGAATTTACGGACGGTCGCTCGCGCGATGCTTTGTCCGAGCGAAGTCTTGCCGACGCCGGGCGGCCCGATAAAACAAAGGATCGGGCTCTTGCCCTCGGGATTGAGCTTGCGCACCGCCAGGTACTCGAGTATGCGGCGCTTGATTTTTGCCAGCCCGTAATGGTCCTCATCAAGAATCTTGCGCGCCTCTGCAATATCGATGGTGCTGTCAGTCAGGATCGACCACGGCAATTCGGTGAGCCACTCGAGGTAGGTGCGCACCATGGAATACTCGGCTGCGGCCTCAGGCATGCGCTCCAATCGCCGCAACTCCTTGCGCGCGTACGCGTCCGCCTCCGCGGGCATCTTCGCCTCCGCGATCGCTTGAGACAACTCTGCCACCTCAGCCGCGTTCTGATCCGTTTCGCCCAACTCCTTCTGTATCGTCTTCAGTTGCTCGCGCAGCAGATACTCGCGCTGCCGCTCGTCCATGCTTTCCTTCGTGCGCTGTCCGATGTCGCGCGACAAACGCAAGACCTCGAGCCGGTGGGCGAGAAACGCCAATACTTTGTCGAGCCGCGCCTGCACGTCGAACGTCTCGAGAATGTCCTGCTTCTCCGAGGGTTTCAGGTCCATGAAGTGCGCGCTGAGATCAGCGAGCGCGGAGGCGGATTCCACTCCTTGCAGCGCATTGCCAAGCTCCTCCGGGGGTTGCGGCAGCAGTTGTAATGCTTCGACTACGCGCTCTTTAAGCTGCAGCATTCGCGCTTCGATCTCGCGGCTTGTCTGCGCCGGCTCCTCGATGCGTTCAATACGGCCGACCAGAAACGGGTAGCCTTCGATAAATTGCGTGATGCGAAAGCGCTGCTCGCCCTGGCAGATCACATGATGCGTTCCGTCGCGGCCAGTAATGTAGCGCACGATGTTGGCCACCGTTCCCACCCAGTGCAAATCGTCCGGGGTGGGAGATTCCGCGTCGGCGTTGTGTTGCAAGACGACTCCAATAGGGCGCTCTCCCCGCGTCGCCTCTTGCGCCGCAGCGACCGACTGTTTAAGGCCAACCGTCAGCGGAAGAATGATCCCGGGGAACAGCACCAGGTTGCGTACCGGCACAATCGGTATGGCGTGCTCCGGCAGGCGCGGGAAATCACGCATCTCGGCGCTTGCCTGCGCATCGCTTGCTTCAAGTTTCTGGTCGCCTCGCAATTCGGCATTCAAGTTTTCGACGTTCATTGTTTCGATCACGCCTTACCTAGTGTCAGAACAAGACAACCATCGATGAGATCTCGCCGTTTCAGTTCTACTGCTTCGTCCGGCAGCGCGACTCGGCGCTCGAAGCGCCCATGCGGAATTTCCAGCCGGTGTATCAGCGCCGCGCGCATTGCCGATGGGAGCAATCTTTCACCGGAAATCACAAGGCTGCCCGCTTCAAACCGGATTTCAATCTGTTGCGCGCGGACTCCGGGCAAAGCAACACACACAAAAATTTCGCGCTCGGTCTCAATCATGTCTACCGGCGGCTCCCACGCGGGGCAGTGTTCGCGCGAGCCAATGAAAAAGAATTGTCGCTGCAACCGCTCCGCTCGTGCCAGGAGTTCGCACGCTTCTGCCCACATCAAAGCCGTGGGATCACGCATTTTCAATCCTCGTCTACAAGCTGGTCTTGCACCAGTTCGCTTTCGTATTAAACATTCTTTCTTTCAACCCTTTCACCGCAGGCAACGTGGATGGCACGCTTTGGAGGCGGCGCGTGCCGACTCAGAGCGTGTGAAAAAATCGTCGCGAGCGACGGGAGGTCGCGCTGCATCCTCGGCGCGCCAAGCAGGGCTGCCTTCGGCCCCCGGCCAGCCTTCGGCTGGCGCTCGTACGAGCCCCTGGCCATGGCTTTCCGCCGGAGCGCAGGACGGTTTCGCCGGGAGCGAAACGGAGCGCAAGCCCCGCAGGGGCGAGTCCCAAGGATGGGACGAGCAACCGGAGTGTATATTGAAATACATGAGGATTCCGAGCACCGCCGGACGCGAGATCCCGAGCGCAGCAGATTTTTTCACAAGCTCTCACCGCCACCAGCCCAAAAGATGAGGGCCACATTCAGCTTTTTCAACCGGCCTCCACGGACTCTTCTTGAGCTCATCGTTCCGAGGATGATCGGGCTGAAGAGGTTAAGAGCCAGTTCCTTTCCCCATACATACTACCCTTTCTTATGCTATCAGCGCGTCATGCGAAAGCGATTTGACCGTAGTTTCCGCAGGCTTAAAGTACGGAACTCGTGCTACACTATTGCTCGCGCGGGGACATGGGAGGGGAGATGTCAGGTATTGATCTTCGAACGAAGTATGGTGCGCGCTTTGACGGACTGTGTGGGGGACGGGCTGTACTCTCGCGTTGTCTTTTGGGTGGGCTCCTGCCGTTCCTGCTCTGGCTGGCGAGCCCAGCCAACGCTGACTCCACCGTGCGACCGTACACCGGCTCTAATCATTCTAACCGGCCTATCGACCGCGAGCACTTGCGGGCGATCTTCTTCGTGCGCCAGACCAAGTGGCCGGACGGCACGCCGGTCCGGGTTTTCGTCTTGCCCGATCGGCACGCGCTCCACATCCGGTTTACAAAGGAGGTGCTGGGCGTCTATCCCTATCAACTCCGCTCCACCTGGGACCGCATGGTTTACTCGGGGACCGGCGTGCCTCCCACGGTGGTAGAAGGTGTGGATGACATGCGCAGCTGGGTGGAAGCCACGCCGGGCGGTATCGGTTACTTAGAGGAATAGGGGACCACATGTTTACTCCAATAGTTACCCCGCAATACCCTTCCGGCGCCGCGACCGCCCTTGCTTTCGCGCTATTAAGCCACCCGCTGGGGGCACGCGCCATTGACCTCGGTTTCGGTGACTTCCAGGCCCACGGCTTCTTGAGCCAGGGCTACACCTATACCACGGGCAACGACCTTTTCGGCAACAGCCAGGGGGCGGGCAGCCTGGAGTTCCACGAGTTGGGCATGAACGTACTGGGACACCCCTGGCCGAACCTCCTGCTCGCCGTCCAGGGTATCTATCGCGACACCGCAGGATCGGACGAGGAGGATTTCCGCCTGGACTACGCGAATCTGGACTATCACCTGGATTTCGGCGAAGCCGCGACGGTCGGGGTGCGCGCAGGTCGGGTCAAGAACCCTTTCGGCCTCTACAACGAGGCACGGGATGCGATTTGGACCCGGCCCGGGGTGCTGTTGCCCCAGTCTATTTATTTCGATTCCTTGGGGCTGCGTTCACCAGAGCTGTCCTCGGATGGGGGTATCCTCTACGGCCGTTCCCGCTTCGGCGACCACGCCTTCACTGCCGAACTTTTGATCTCAGAGCCGAACCTAGACACCGCCGTCGAGTTTCTCGCAGGGACCCCGGGAGGCTCGCTGGGCGGCGAGCCCTTTTTCCTCGGCCGGGCGGGCTACGAGTGGCAGGAAGGCCGGTTCCGCCTACTGTTTACGGTCCTGGGCTTAGACCCAGAATTCGAGCCCGATTCGCCCGATCTCTTGCCCGGAACCGTCAAGATTTTTGCACCGCTCGTGTCCGCGCAGGTCAACCTGGAGGAATGGAGCTTTACCGGGGAATACGTGCGTCTCAACATCGACCGCAGCGGAATCTTCCCGAGGCTTCCGTCCGACCCCGTGGCCCGCGAGTTCTTGGTAAACAACACCGCCGAGAGCTACTACCTCCAGGCCCAGTACCGCTTCGCGCCGGGCTGGTCGGCGCTCGCCCGCTACGACGCCCTGTTTGCCAATGCCGACGATCATGACGGCAGCGCAACGGCGCGGGGCTTGGGGTTGCCGCGGCACCGCTTCTTCGCCAAGGACCTCACCTTCGGCTTGCGCTGGGAATTCGCCCAGGACTGGCTCGTCGCCGCCGAATATCACAATATCCACGGTACCGCCTGGCTGTCACCGATCGACAACCCCGGCATCAACGACCCCGCCCGGGTGCGCGAGGTCAGCGACGGGCACTGGGACCTGTTCACGTTGATGTTCTCCTACCGCTTCTAACCGTTGCTACGCTATGGGTGGACCATCCATCGATAGGCGCGGAAATTCAGTCCGGAACCGGCGGTTCATCGGCCTGCAATGGAAGGGCTTCCTGTGGATGAGCTGCCTGTTGGCGGCCCTGAGCGCCGCGTTTTACTGGCTGAGCCATTCCCACCTGATGCACCGGTACCACGCGCAACGAGAGGCCGAAGTCCAGTCCTTCCGCCGGCAGATGTCGGGATTGTTCGCCGGGATCTCGGACCGGTTGGTGCGTTTGGGCGGCACGATCGTGTCGATGGAAAACGTGGTCGAGACGTTCAAGCGTGGCAGCCCCGGCAGGAATCCGGCGGCAGCGCCACCAGCGCGTTTCGCGAGCCTCGGTTACGAGATGGACGTGCAACGCATAGAGTTCTATACCCGCGGCGGGGAGCCGTTGTGGCGGTGGACCCCGGCCGAGGCTCCGGACCTGCCCGACAAGCGGCTGCGGGCAGCGCTGGCGCAGGTCCATGGCGAGGAGCGCCCGGCGACTTTCTTGTGGTGCGAGCCGCTCTGCCTCTTGCACGCCTTCGTACCGGTCCTCGCCGAGGGGCAAGACATCGGGGTCATGGGGCTCGGCCAATCAATCGCGGATCTGGTCATCGAATTCCGAGCCCTGACCGGGACGGACATGGCCATCGTCGTGCCGGCCGCGGGTAATGGCGACGGTATCCTGCGCCGCTGGGCGTCCGCGGTCCCAGCCCTGACCGATGCGGACCGGCTGAGCCCGTTCTTGGAGAAGCTGAGCGCACACTACCCCGATCCCGCTGACTTGGACGGAGGCCGGCTGCTACAGTCGCGCGGGACCAGCTTTGAGGTGCAACGCTTCCCGCTGGCTGAATTCATCCCCGCCGAGCCGGGTTTCATCCTGTTCATCTCGGATGTGACTGAGCGTTTGACCGAGATTGGACGCGCGACCCGCCAGGGCCTGATCACCGCGGCCGGTGCACTGGCGGTGGGAGAGTTGCTCCTGCTTTATCTGGTACGTGTGCTGATCGGGCGTCTGCGGTGGTTCACCCAAACGCTGCCACTGCTCGCGCAAGGGGAACACCGCGCGGCCCGCGAACGGCTGGTGGTACAGCAAAAGGCCGCATCGTTCCGTGACGAGATCGACCTCTTGTACGACACGGCGTTGACGCTCTCGCACCAGCTCGAGGAGGCCGACCAGGCGCTTTCCGCGAAGAACCGGGAGCTCGCCGAGGATCGCGACCTCATGCAAGCGGTCCTGGACGCCGCTCAGGTCCTGGTGGTGACGCAGAACCGCCACGGCATCATCCAGATGGCCAACGAATTTGCCGCCCAGGTCACGGGGTTCTCCACGGTGAAGCTAGAGGGCAGGCGCTTCGTGGACCTCATTGCGGATGTCGAAGCGCATCAGGAGGTGTTGAGCAAGCTCGACGATCTCTACGCCGCCAGGGGACAGCGGCGTGCCGACCACGAACATGGCCTCGTGGGGCGCGATGGCACCCGGCACCAGGTGATGTGGGTGCATACGCGGCTGCACGGCGAACACACTGACGACGCGGCCGTGGTCTCGGTCGGCCTCGACGTGAGCGAGCGGGTGGAGGCGGAGTCGCGGATGCGGTGGCTCGCCAATCACGATACCTTGACCGGTCTCTGCAATCGCCATCGCTTCCTCGAAGATCTCACCCGCACCTATGACGAGGTGGCCCGTACACGGGTCACCGGGGCGCTTTTGCTCTTCGACCTAGATCACTTTAAGGAGATCAATGACACCAGCGGCCACGCCGCCGGGGACGCGCTGCTGCACATGATCGGCGAGGAGCTAAACTCCCGCGCCCGCAAATCAGACGTCGTGGCCCGCCTTGGCGGTGACGAATTCGCCGTACTCCTCCCGAACACCGACGCTTCAGGCGCCGAGACCTTCGCGCACCAGTTCAACGAGCGCCTGGCGGAGGCCCCTTTCGTCTACGGCAACAAGAGTTACCGCATCGGCGCCAGCATCGGCATCGCGCTCCTGCCCCACGACGGGAGCAACCCCCAGGAGCTCATGGACAACGCCGATGCGGCGATGTACCAGGCAAAGCGGGCGGGACGCGGGCGCACCCAGGTCGCCCAGGTCTCCGCTTACCCGCGCCGCGGTGAAAACGTGTCGCAACAATCGCTATGACCAGCGAAGAGATCACTCTCCCCACGCTTTTTTGCCCGTTCCCTTCGGCCGTGAACCCCCATCGCGAGGCCGTACACGAGCAAACCCTCGCGTGGGCGCGGCGGTTTGGCTTGGTGAAGGACGAGGCGACCATCGCTCGCCTTCGGAACACAAAGCTTGACAGTCTGGTCGCGCGGGCCTATCCCCGTGCCTCCCGCGACCCGCTTGCTATCATCACAGACTGGGCCGCCTGGGTCTTCTTGCTGGACGACGAGTGCGATGAGGCGGAGATCGGCAAGCGGCCGGAACGCCTGGCGGCACTGCATGTCCAGTGCTTGGAGGTGCTTTCGGGCCTGGGGTTCAAAAACCTGCGTACACCGTCACGCCCCCGGATCGACCGGCCGGACGTAGCCCTGATCCAGGGCCTATACGATCTCCGCGGCCGCATGGAGGCCCTCATGTCCAGGGCGTGGATGGACCGCTTCGCCGTGAGCATCGCCGAGTATTTCGAGGCGTCCGTCTGGGAAGCCAGGAACCGCGAGCTCAAGACGTGGCCGGACCCGGCAACCTACATCCGGATGCGTCCTTACGCGGGCGCCATGTATATCGTTCTCGATTTCATCGATCTGACCGAGGGCGATACCCTTCCACTCGTGGTGCGTAAGCACCCGTACTTTCAGCGGCTCATGCTGATCACCAGCAATGTCGTCTTGTGGTGCAACGACCTTTTCTCCTTGACGAAGGAGCGCGCCCACCACGACATGCACAACCTCGCGCTGATCCTCCACCACCAGGAGGATATCCCTCTCCAAGCCGCAGTGGACCGGGTAGCGCGGCTCATCGAGCGCGAGGTCAAGCGTTTTATCGCCCTGGAAGCCCGGCTACCGAGCTTCGGCCCCACAATCGACGGTGTGGCTCAGCGGTTCATCGCCGGGCTGCGCGACTGGATGCGAGGCAACCTCGACTGGTCCTACGAATCTGGCCGCTACCGCTCGACATATGCAAGCGCACCGATGAATGTCCCTGAACATCGAGTCGCAGGGTGTGGGGTTAACCAGTAAAAGCTTTTCCGGTTCAGCGCCGAATTCGCTTACACTTCGAACGGACGAAACGCAGCACGCTCCATGTATCAAAGTTGCTTAACCAACCTCAATGTCTCGGCACCGATATGCTGTAACGGCAGAATATGATCGACACCACCGAGCTTTACCGCCTCGCCCGGCATGCCCCAGACCACGGAGGTATTTTCATCTTGGGCGAGGGTCGGCGCTCCGCTGTCGCGCAGCTCCTTCAACCCCAGCGCGCCGTCCGTTCCCATCCCGGTTAAGATCACACCCACCGCATTCGCGCCCACGTTCTGCGCCACCGAGCGGAACAGCACATCGACCGAAGGCCGATGCCGGTTGACCGCCGGGCCGTCATGCAAGCGGCATACATAGTGTGCTCCGTCCCGCTGTACCAGGAGATGGTGGCTGCCCGGGGCGATGTAGGCATGGCCCGGAACGATCCGCTGACCGTCCTCGGCTTCAAGCACAGTCATTGCCGAGATCCTGTTCATCCGCTGCGCGAACGGCCCGCTGAACGCTTTGGGAATATGCTGCGTGACGACGATGGCCGGCGCATCGGCCGGCATCGCGGCGAGAATCTCCTTGATCGCCTGGGTGCCGCCGGTCGAGGCGCCGATTGCGATCATTTTCTCGCTGGTCTTAAAAGGCCTGCTTGCCGGTTTTTTTATCAATACCGCGTCGGCGCTGTACTTTGGCGCCACTTCGCGTAAGACAACGTCTCGGGTGTAACGCCGGACGCGGGCGGCCGCAGCGGTCTTAACCTTTTCGATCAAATCTTCCCCGTAGTTCGCGAGCGGATCAGTGAGATCCAGTGCCGGCTTGGTGACAAAATCCACCGCCCCGGCCTCCATTGCCTCGAGCGTGATCTCCGCCCCCCCTTTGGTAAGCGAGGATACCATCACCACCGGCATGGGCCGCAGGCGCATGAGATTTCTGAGAAACGTGACCCCGTCCATGCGCGGCATTTCCACGTCGAGCGTGATGACATCCGGATTGAGCTTTTTGATCTTGTCGCGCGCCAGATAGGGATCGGAGGCCACACCCACGACTTCGATGCCCGGGTCCGAGTTTAGGATCACGGTTAAGACCTTGCGCACCACCGCTGAGTCATCGACCACCAGCACCCGTATCTTGTTCATCGAATCGCCCCATAAAACAACTCAACGTCACCGCCCACGGGAGCGATTTCAATGTGACTCCGATACCGGTTCTCGCGCTCGAAGATGGTATCGTTGTGCAGCGAGCGCAGTTTTTTCACGGATACCTTGCCGCTGCGGGGATCGTAGTACACCTTGCGCGGATAGATATCGCCGACGTCCTCGGCGCTGACGATGAGACCCTCCGCGCGCAAATAGGCCCTGACGAATTCGATGTTCTGCTGTCCCACAGCGCTCATCTGTTTCAAGACGCAGCCGCCGCCGACGATCTTGACTTCGAGATATTTACGGCTTGCCCCGTTTTTCAAGAGATCGTTGATCATGTGCTCCATCGCATAATTGCCGTATCGCGTCGCCGCGTTGACCGCCGTGCCGGCCCAGGTGCCGTCGGCCTCGGCGCGGCTCTGGGGCAACATGAAATGGTTCATGCCGCCGATCGCGGTCGCACGGCAGCGGATGCAGGCCGAGACACATGATCCGAGAACGGTGACGATCATCTCCTCGCGACGGGTAACGTAATATTCGCCGGGCAGGATCTTGGCGGCGAACCGCTGATGCAAGCTGTCCCAATAGCGATTGACGTGTGCGAAGCCAGGCAGCGGGGATGGCGGTTGGCGGGCATGGCTCAGCGCGTGCGATTGCATATCACAGGATCCTTTGGTAAGCCGTCTTGCCTAAGAACTCGTAACGCTCGCTAACTTTGAACAAAGACTCCGAGTGACCGATGAAAAGAGTCCCTCCCGGTGCCAACACATCGGCGAAGCGGTTGAACAACATCCGATGCGTCTCCTTGCCAAAATAAATAACGACGTTGCGGCAAAAGAGAACATCGAAAGGGCCGCGGAGCGGCCACGGCTGCGTGAGGTTAAGCTGGCGGAAGGTGATGAGTTTCTGAAGATCGGGGACCACCCGGAGTATCCCCGAGTTTTTTCCCTTGCCGCGCAGAAACCAACGGCTCAAACGCTCCCGGGACAACCCGTCCGCCCGCTTCGGGTGATAAATCCCGTTTGCGGCTGCCGCGAGAACATTGGAATCGATATCCGTCGCCAAGATCTTCACATCCCAGCCGGGTCGATCGCCAATCGTTTCTCGTACCGTGATAGCAATCGAGTAAGCTTCCTCCCCGGTCGAACAGCCCGCCGACCAGATGCGCAGCCGTCGCGTGCTCTGGTTCTTCTCGATTAAACGCGGCAGGAGCGCGGCCAAATGATCGAAGTGATGCGACTCGCGAAAAAAGGCGGTGAGGTTGGTGGTGATGGCATTGACGAAGTGGACGATCTCTTTTTTGTCGCCGGCGGCGATGAGCGAGCAATAGGCGTCAAAATTATCGATCCCGAGGTTGCGGAGTCTGCGCGACAAGCGGCCGTAGACCAGCTCCCGCTTGCCATCGGAGAGCGCGATTCCGGTGTGCTCGCGCACGCATCCGCGTAACAGCTGGAAATGCTTGTCGTTGAACGCGAACTCCCGCTCCAGCTTGGTCGCCGCGGTATGTGCATTCACCTCCGTCCGACCCTTAAAAGAGATCGATGGCGCCCGCGGGCGGCGCCTCAGCGCCTTCCGGTTTGGCCGCGCGTACGGCCTCCCTCATCGTCATCCCGCGCATCAGCGCATCGAACACCCGCCGCTCGCTCTCCATTGTGAACCGCGCACGGGTCCGCTGCTTCAAAGCGTGCCATGCACTTGGCCGGTCGACCCCGCCTGGCTCCGCTATAGAATCGGCGAGTGCCTGAAGATTTTCCGAGATGTGTGTGAGCTTCTGCGTCATGGCATCATAGAACTGGATCGCCATGATCGCTGCTTCGACCTTTTTAGCCAGGGTTGAGCATGATGCCGACACGTTCCCCTCTTGGGCGGGCTCCCCGGCGGAAGGACTCTCCTGCGCGTACTGACCAATGCTCTTGAGGCCGGCGGCGATCGACGACAAGGCTCCCGACAAGACCGCGACCGAAGCATCACCCTCGTGCATCGTCACATCGATCTGCGCAACGGCAACATGGAGCAGCCTGACGGACTCGCGCACATCGCTCGAGCCGGAATTGGGCGCTTCGCGGTGCGCTCCGTCGAGCATCGATTCATCGTTGGCCAACACAGTCTGAAGGTGCATTTAAGATCCTTTCGCTACCAAGCGCCCCTCGCAGGCCGAAGGTTTCCTAAAGCTCATGCAACCGCAAGCGTTCCACTAAACCTAAGGTCGCGGCGCCCTGCTGCAAGGTCGCGCTTGCTTCTCGCCACAGCACCTCGATCCCCCGCTCGTGCATCTCATGACAAAAACCCGTCAGCAACTGCAAGCCGGCGGTATCCACGGCAGCGACCCGCGAGCCGTCCACGACCAAAAACGCCGCCGGAGCTTGCAGAAACGTCGCCAGGTATTCCTTGATCTCGCCTGCCATTGCGATCGTGAGTCTCTCGCCCAGATCGAGGATCGGATTCACGGGTTCGTCCGGAGCGGAGGCTAGCGCGCACTCGGGCAGCGGGCCGCGCCTCGGCTTGCGCGGGCGATCCGTGTGCTGCATTCGCGTTCGCGGGCGTTCCGGAGATCCGCATCCCGCGGCTAGGCGATCAGTCCCGGCAAGCTCCGCCGCGAGGGCCTCCGTGCGCGGCGCGGTTTGTTCCGCCGCAAACGCCTCCTTGAAGGTGCTTTCATATCCTGCAACCTCACGCTTCCTCTTTCTCGTCACGCTGTGGTCCCCCTCGCGCAATGAATCGTTGCGACCGAAGTCAGAGCTTGTGAAGAATTCGCAGCGAGCAGCTAGCAAAAACCACGGTCAAAATTCCTCCCAGCCGCCCTCGGCATTCCCTTGCGCTACCGCGACACGCTTGACCGCACTCTTCTCCGCGGTCTGCCCTTGCATGGCCTCGTTCTTATCGGCACTCCACGGCCGGCGGAATTGACGCCGCTCGGCCAGAGGCGCTAAGGACTTTCTTTCTTTGAGCGCCGGCGCCGTTTGCGCCGCGTGATCGTCCTTGAGCTTGAAAGACTGAATCGCCTGGGTGAGGTGTACCGCTTGCTCGTTCATGGACTGGCTCGCGGATGCCATCTCCTCCACGAATGCCGCATTCTGTTGCGTCATCTGGTCGATTTGCGTGATGCCCTTGTTCACCTGCTCGATCCCCGCCGACTGTTCCTGGCTGGCCGCCGCGATATCCGCGATGATGGCCGAGACCTTCTTCACCCAGGCCACGATCTCCCCGAGCGTCGACCCAGAGGCGTCCACGAGCCGCGCGCCTTCCTCCACCTTTCTTACGCTGTCCTGGATGAGGCCCTTGATTTCCTTGGCGGCCTCGGCGCTTCGTTGCGCCAGGTTGCGCACCTCGCCGGCCACCACCGCGAACCCGCGTCCCTGCTCCCCGGCACGCGCCGCTTCCACCGCCGCGTTCAGGGCCAGAAGGTTGGTCTGAAAGGCGATCTCATCGATCACCCCAATGATGTCGGCGATGCGCTTCGCGGAGGTATTGATCTCGCTCATCGCCGCCACGGCCTTGCCGACCACCTCCCCGCCTTTCTCCGCGTGCTCGCGCGCGCTGACCGCGAGCTGGTTCGCTTGTTGGGCATTATCGGCATTCTGGCGCACCGTGCT